>DAISLF010000007.1:9617-14181 GCA_036820585.1 Candidatus Peribacteria bacterium
ATCTCCGAGTACAGCGGGCACACGGTTCTTGAGGTCGCGCCGAACGGCACCCAGTTGAGGTAGAGCGTCAGGATTTCATCTTTGCTGTAGAGCCGCTCCAGATTGCAGGCCAGCATGATCTCTTTGATTTTACGGGAGAGGGATTTCTCGCGTGTGAGGAGCAGGGCGTTGCGCGCCAACTGTTGCTCGAGAGTCGAGAAGCCCTGGGTATAGGAGCCATTGATCGTATTCACGAAGGTCGCGCGCAGGATGCCGCGCACATCCAGGCAGCCATGCTCATAAAAGCGCCGGTCCTCGATGGCGATGATGGCTTTCTTCATCGTGTCCGCGATCTGGCCGGAGTTCACGATGGTGCGGTCCTGCTCGCCGTACACGCGGTAGAGCCCGATGCCGTTGCGGTCGGTGATGGTGGTGCTCTGCGCCGCGGCATAGAGGTTACTCTGCGGATCGCGCAGATTTGGCAGCGTGAACCAGAGGTAGCCCAAATAGAAAAGAATGAGCAGCGCGAAGAGCCCGGCAGCGCGGGCCAGGAAGCGCGCCCAGCCGAGCCGGCGCTGTTCCTCTACGAGCCATTGCCACGCACGTTTGAATGGATTGCCACCGGAGCCGCGATGCCTGCGGGGCGGACGGGCAGGCGGACGGAAGACGCGGACGTTGGCTGCGTTGCGTTCTTCTCTGCCGTTCGCCACCGAGCGGATCTGGAAACCTTCGGATCCCATGAGATAGGGAGTGTAAGCCCGGGGGCGGGGAGCCGCAATGGGCGCAAGTACGAGAAAAGGGCAGAAGGTGAGCAGGGCAGAAAGGCAGAAGGTTTGGAAAAGACGTTCTGCCCTTCATCTGATCCTATGGTAGGATAAGGCAACTATGAGTCTGCTCCGTTTGCTCATCTCTGTCCTCATCCCCCATGCTCTCGCGCTCGAGCAACGATCGATTGCGATGACGACGGGGATCCGGATCCCCTTTGCGCAGGCGATGGAGAATCTCATCGGGTTTCTTGCCGCGACCATCGTGACGATCTCGGTGCTCTTCTTCCTCATCGGCGCGGTTTTCCTGATCGCATCGCACGGGTCAAACACGGATTTTTTGGAAAAGGGAAAGAAGACGATGCGCAATTCCCTCATCGGCCTCGCGATCGTGCTGGGGTCGTATGCCATCCTGCGGACCGTCCTTTTCCTATTGGCGTGAGAGGCGCGTTTCCAGCCGCGAGAAGCAAGAATATCCGGCGCTCGCGTCTCGTTTCTCGCTTCTCACCCAAATAGTGGCGCTATGCCGGAGCTTTGCTAGAGTGCCCGCATGATTCCCGGTGATGATCCATCGGCGGATACCCTCGAGCGTCTGGAGCGCGCCGAGCAGCTCAAGCTCAGCGGCAGCCACCGCGAGGCGCTGCATATTTTGGAGGAATTGCTGCTGGAAGATCCGGAGAACGTATCGGCGCTGGAGGAGATCGCCGATAACGAGCTGAGCCTGGGGGAATACGACAGGGCGGAGAATGCCGCGCGCCAGGCCACGAGCCTCGATCAGGAAAGCTATACCGGCTATTACATCTTGGGATTCCTGCGTTCGCGTACCGAGCAGTGGCAGGAAGCCGTGTCGCATTTGCGCCGCGCCAACGCTCTCAAATCAAATAATGCCGAAATCCTGCGCTGCCTCGGCTGGGTGCTTTTCAACGAAGGCCAGCGCGCGCAAGGGATCGTCACGCTGGAGCGCGCGCTCAACTTGGATGCCGACAGCGCGCTCACGCTCTGCGACTTGGGCGTGGCATACCTGCAGGTGCAGAATTTCCCCAAAGCCCGCGCGCTCTTCACGCGCGCGCTCGATCTGGATCCGGAGAATCCGCGCGCGAAAGAATGCATGGCGGCGGTCGACCGATTGTCGAAGCTGATCTCCTCGGAAGGAGGCGTGGAGAAGTAGAGAATACGCAGAAGCAATTTCTCCAATGTTGGTCACCCTGAGCAGGCGCAGTGTGTCATGCTGAGCAGGTCCACCGGTCGCGCGTCGGTACGCCTGCGCTGCGGCTCCGACCACTCAGCGCGGCATAGCGGACCGTATCGAAGCGCTCATCATGACAGTGAGTGAGGCTGCTTCTGAATGTTTCCGAGAGCGGCGCAATTCCCAACGCGCCGTCTTCTGCGTACACTGCGATCCATGCCCAGCCAGGATTCATCGCTCACGCTTCTTTTATCACGCGGCATGCGCAGGGGATGGCTCACGCTCGCACGAGAACGGTGGTACGGCGCCACGCTCCTGACACTCTTCGGCGTGTTGCTGCTGGCGCAATTGCTCCTGGTCGTCACGCTCGGCGTACAGGGCATGCATCAGCTATTGCAATCGCGTCTCGATTTGCGTCTGCAAGTGCAGGAGGGCGCTCTGGATCAGGATGTGCAGCAGTTCCTCGTCGCGGTCCGCACGCTGCCGTATGTCGCGCACGTCACCTACATCACGCGGGAACAGGCGTATGAGCAGGAGCGAACACGCAATCCGGATCTGATCGCATTCCTCGAGCAATTCCACATCAAGAATCCTTTCCCCGATACGATCGCAGTCACGCTCTCGTCCCTCGACCGCTACGACGCATTCGCAGAGTTCTCCCGCCAGGCGCAGTGGCGCACCGTGGTGGATCCCACCTTCCTCTCGCAGGCGACGGACCAGGAGCAGCAAGTGCATGCGCTGCTGCGCGTCACCGATGCGGGCACGGCGCTCGTTCTCTTCTTCCTCCTCCTCATCGCGGGCATTCTTCTTTTCGTCTTGATCGAGCTCGTGCGCCGCCGGGCGCTGATGCGACGCGAGGAAATTTTCGTGGAGCGCCTGGTGGGCGCGCAGGAATTTGCCGTGCTGATCCCTTTCGCCACCGAGGCGGCGCTGCTCCTCCTCGGCGCCGTACTCTTGAGCTCCATCGCCATCGTCGTCCTTCTCTTTGCGCTGCCCCTCGTCATTCCCGCGCTCTCCGCCGCCGGACCGTTTGCCGCGTTGCGCGCGCAGATGGCCATGCTCTTGCCGCTGCGTCTGCCGTTACTCTTCCTCTTGGAACTCCTCTTGGTTCCCGTGCTTGCCCTCGCCGGCGCGTACGTAGGGATGCGGCCGCAGATGAGAAGGGGAAAACTGTTGGCGTAGCAGATATTCTTCTTTTTATAGCTTCATGGTTTTTGTTTGATGGTTTGTTCATTTCCCGTTTCTAGTTTGGTATGGAACGAAACGAAGAACGATGAACCGACAAAGGAACGAACAAATCAGTTGTGAGGTGATAGCATGTAGCCATGAAACGCACAGAACAATTGGAGGCCATCGTCCTTAAAACCTACGACGTAGGCGAGGCTGACCGGTACTGCGTGTTTTTCACGCGCGAGCGCGGCAAAGTGACGGCGCGAGCGAGCGGGGTGCGACGGATGAAGAGCAGGATGGGCGGCGCCATTATTCCATTTCAGCATCTCACGCTCGAGCTGAAGCGAAGCGGCGTCGGATGGATCGTTGCGGGCGCCGCGCCATGTACATACGGCGGAATGCACGCCGATTTGGCCTCCTTTGCGCTGTGCGCGCAGGGATGCGAATTGTTGCTGCGTCTCGTGCAAGAAGAAGAGGAATCATCCGAAGCGTTCGAGGCGACGCTCGCGTTTTTCCGCGCGTGCGACGAAGGCATCCCGCATGTCCTCTTGGCCTACACGCTGCGCTTGCTCCATCTCTTCGGCTTCCTGCCCGATGAGCGCGAAATGTTTTTGAGCGCGGCGCTCACCGAGGAAGAGCGACTCTTCCTCCATGCCGCATGCGGCGGCTATTTCCTGCGCGGTGTCGCGCTCCCGCCCGCGGGCCAGCTGCCCGATCTGTGCCGGCACTTTTTGGAAAATCAACTGTCGAGTCCGCTCAAGGCGCCGGGAGTGGTGGCGGCTATGGAGCAATGAGAGAGAATAATCGCATCGAAGAACCAAGAGCCCAGGAAGAACCCGATGCATGAAGATCCACTATTTGAACATGGGTTCTTCGGTGGCTGGAAATTTCCTTGGTTTTTTCTTCGATCATTCAAAAATCAGAATGTCCTTGGCGGTTCCGGCGTATTGATATCGATCGCAGGATTGGGCATGGCAGCCACTCCTATTTGGTAGAAGAGCGGACGCGCTTCGTACTGGGAGAAAACGGGCTCCACTTTTTTCTTCCCGTTTTGGTCGGTGAGCGTGCGGTACCACATGGCTTTCATGCCGGGAATGCGTTCGCCCAGTTTCTTCTTGGCGCCCGGCGGCAAGTCGGTCGTCAGCTCGGTCTTGTCGGACGGCGGCCTTGTGCGACCCCAGATGAACGGCCCGAAGACATCGGCAACGCGCGAATCCTTGGTGCCGTAGTACACGAAGTAGGCTTTGTCATTCTGCGCATAGGTCTGCATGAGGAGCGCCCCCGGGCTGTCATTCAGGAATTTCATATCGGGCTTGGGCGGATACACGGTCGCATCGGTGCCTTGCGGTCCGTAGTGCCCGACGGCGTAGCTGTGATTCTGGCGCGCGACGATGGGGAAGCCGTATTCCCAGGCGCCGCGGTAGGCGGTGGTGCTGATGCGGTTCATGGCTGTTCTCCCGTGTTG
>DAISLF010000008.1:0-157 GCA_036820585.1 Candidatus Peribacteria bacterium
GAATCAGGTGAATGCGGGCTCGCAGAATAACACGCAGGTGTGGCAGCAAGAGCAAAATAACATGCCGTTTAACGCGGTTCAGAATGCCAATATCAATCCGACGGCCAACACGACGGTGAATAATCAGGTGAATGCGGGCTCGCAGAATAACACTGCC
>DAISLF010000008.1:257-4288 GCA_036820585.1 Candidatus Peribacteria bacterium
GTGGAGCATGCAGAGCGCGACCATCAACCCCATGGCCAACACGACGGTGAATAATCAGGTGAATGCGGGCTCGCAGAATAACACTGCCGTCGCGCAGCCCGGCGGCTGGTGGAGCAGCGCAAACATCCATACCAATGCGAATACGACGGTGAATAACGGCGTGAACGCCGCGGCCCAGAACAACACGCAGCTCTGGCAACAGCAGCAAAGCAACATGCCCTGGTGGAGCATGCAGAGCGCGACCATCAACCCCATGGCCAACACGACGGTGAATAATGGCATCAATGCCGGCTCCTTCAATTGGAATGCCGTGTGGCAGCACTGAGCTTCATCACTGTGCAGAAAAGAACAGAAGCCGCCCACCGGGCGGTTTCTTTCTGTGAACAAACTTCCTCAGCAATCAGTCAGCTTGCCGACTCCGCGCATGCATCTTCATTCCGAGAAGATGGCAACGGTTATGCTTGATACGGTCCACTGCGCATACCGAGTAGGCGGGGCTCCTTCGTCGACGCTCAGGATAAAACTCTGCGATGGCGTACGAAGTGCGGTCAGTAGACCTATCCAGCGTGAGATGCTGCGCCATATCTATGGAAGGGTGGTGACGTGTGCGTTTTCGCAGTGCGTCCTGAGCAATAGAAAGAAGAAATGATCACATGGCTAGGAATCTGACAGCACATCACATGGACTGTTTCTCATCGAGCACATACTAAAAAATCCCGGGCCGGAGCCCGGGATCGTTTCTTGCACTTAGCCGCCCACAAGGACTGTCACGGCTTTGCGGGTGATCTCGTTGCCGCTCTTGTCCTTGGCGATGAACGTGAGCGTATAGGTGTGATTGCCGTTCCAATTCCAGCTCGTCACATCCACGTTGGATTCTTTGTGCGGATAATCCTGATTGCTATCCCCCATTTGATTGAGCTGATCGTTATCCACCTGCCAGTACATCGTGTAGTCGGAGAGATTCATGTTCTCCAGCATCGCCTTGAAAGGCTGCAGACCGCTGAGGTGACTGCTATCGGCGGGCCACCAGATATCGAGCGTGTGGCTGGCGGGAGGAGGATTGGCACCGGAAGGAGGAGGCTGCGACGGACTGGCGGTCGCGAACGTGACGGCGCTATCGGACCACAAATAGTTCGTCGTCCAGCTGGCATTGAAGATGCCCACCTTCACCGTGTACGTCCCTGCGGACGGCACAGTCCAATTGACAGTGTACGTGTGCGACTGCTGGGCATTGATCGCCTGATGTTCCATGAATTGCTGGTTCTGTTTCTGGCCCTGCGCATTGTAGATTTCGATATCGACAATGATATCCTGGCCATTCAGGCTGCCGTCCGTGTTCTTCACCGTCACGCTCGCGGCCACCGATTGACCGACAGACGGAGACTGCGGATTCACGCCGGCCGAGATGCTGTAAGACTGGCTTTGCGGACCGCTGTTGGCCGGTGGCGGATTGGGGTTCGGGCTTGGATTTGGACTGGGATTGGGAGCGGTGGAATTCGTGTTCCACTTCTTCATGACGCCTTCGGCGTCTTTATGCTGCGGCGTGTAATTGGTGTCGCCCGATCCGCCGGCATTGGGATCGCTCGACCAGTCCCACCACGAGACGCCCTGCATGGAGGGCTGATCGTTCCAATAGGAGTACAGCGCCTCGTAATCCCGGGCCTGCTCGCCCATATCGATGCCGCCTCCCATCCACCAGGCGCCCGGCTCGGTATGCGAGCCGCCCACGCTCTTGTAGCCGACTTCGGTGAAAATGACCGGCTTGCCGTAGCGCTGTTGGAGCGGACGGATGGCAGTATTGTTCCACTGGTCCCAGCTCTGCTTCAGCTCGTCCACGCTATTGCCCTGGAGCGGGTGATACGCGGAGATGCCGATGACATCGAGCGCGTCCCAGAATTGGATCTGGTCTTTCTCATCGGGATTATCATGCTGCGCGCTATACGTGAGCTGGCCATGGAATACGCCCCGCAGCGCGCCGATGAGGCTCCGCCAATTTTGCGTGTTGGTGCCGTTCACGCTGGCACTCGACATGTCGGCCAGCTCCGTCCCCATCACGATCTGCTCCAAGCCGTGCTGCGCGCCCAGCTGCCCCAGATGCTGCAGCATGTTGCCGTAGGCCGTGAACCACGCCTGGCGATCCGACGGGTTGATGAACGCGCGCCACTGGCCGTCGTCACTTTCCAGATGCGGCTTGAGCGACACTGTGAATCCCAGCGCATGCGCCTGGTCGATGCCCGCCGCCAGCGAGCTGTCGGTGGGAGTGTTGGATCCCGCATGAATGTCCGTGGAATAAATATTGGATTGGTAATACGGCACGATGAGCGTCACGGCATTCGCGCTGGTGGCGCGCAGATTCTGCAGCGACTGCTTGAACGTGTCGCTCCCGAAATCCTCCGACCACCGCGGGGCAATCGAAGCGCCGGTCTGCCAGTTGGACACGGCGGCGAAGGCAGCCTGGCCGCCGTAGAAAAAGACAAAAGCCGCCATCAGACATCCTGTGGCGACGCGCGGGAAGTGTTTCATAAAGGAGAAAAGGAGGGAAAGCAGAAATGGTGTGTTTCCCATGACGTCACTTTGCAGATTCTCTTACGCAGAATGCAGGCATTCTGAAAAGGAGCGGTAAGAACTCTGCTTGAAACTCGTGATTCGTTTCTCGTCGCTCGCATCTCCTTTACTGCATCTTCATGAAAAATTCTTTCACGGGATCGGTGACTGTGGCGGCGTACCCGGCCGGCAATTCCAAATAATGCCCGATGCTGTCCGACCAGGTGAAGATGATTTTCAGATCGGGCTGCTTCCAGCTGGATCCTTTGTGGTAGCGCCAGCAGGAATACGGAATGCCGTCATGATCGAGCACGGGATGGCGACGGATGCAGGCATTCCAGAGCGGATCATGGGAGAGCGGCACGCCTTTGGCGTCCACCGGAAACGGCAGCAGTCCTCCTGATGCGCTCGTGAAGTCATCCGCGGCCCTCACGCCGAACGGCAACGCGGTCAGAAAGAAAAGAACGATGAGGAACGGAGCCGATAAAGCGGGCAAGATGCGGCGCAGAATCATAGGAATTGCCAGGAAAAATTCGGACAGGCGGATGCATCGCAGGACGAGGAATAGGAAAAATTCTGTCGGAATTGCCATTGATTTTTCTGCCGATGCATTGCATAACTTCTATATAAAAATACAAAGCAGCGGATGAGCTGAATGGCGTTCTTCTGCAAGGAAATGAAAGAGAAGGATCGATTTTTTGGCTTCTGTAGTCATGCGATATTGCTGAGTATCTTTTGGTAGTACAAGAAACGGTGCGGCAGTGTTAAGCGACCAAACTATAGAAAAAGAATCTCGCAACCTTTGGTAAGGACTCTTGAGCAATCCGTCTTCTGTGACTACGGTCGCGCCGCTTTACTTCCTCTTCCCCCAGCACTGCATGCAGTACTTTCTCTTCCTGCTGCACACACTCGCAGGAAAAAACAGCCGACAAGCCCGGGCTTGTCTGGCGCTGGCATCGTTTTTCGCCGCGCTCTTTGCGCCCGCTGCGATGCCGGCCTTCGCACCTCTTGCCTACGCCTACGATATTTCCACGGCACCGCAGATCGAAAACTGGTGGCCCGTGGACGGCGCCCACATGGCAAACATCCAGCCCTTGAAAGCGCTCCTGCGCGACCGCGCGGCCGATGCCTACACCATGTCTTGGCAGGTGGACGGCGGGCAACTGCAACCGATGAACGACAATGGCCAGGATTATCCGCACAAAGAAACAACCGTCGCTGTGTCCTCCTGGATCTGGCACGGCCGCGGCCCGTACGCGCTCACGTTCGTCGCCAAAGATACGGCGGGCACCGTACTCACGCAAAAAACCATCACGGTCTATAACGACGGCATTCTCCCCTCTTCCTCCAACGCCGCTTCCCTCGCTCCGTCTTCGTCGTCGCTGCCCGATGCTTCTTCATCGGTCAGTTCGCTCTTCCTCTCCAGCGCTTCCAGCGCCGATGTGCGGACGACGACCTCCTCCTTGAGGCGCCACAGCCGGGTCAGG
>DAISLF010000008.1:4298-12630 GCA_036820585.1 Candidatus Peribacteria bacterium
CTCGTCGGTCGCACTCGCCAGCATGGCTTCGAGCTTATCGTCGATGAGCTCTTCGATGAAGAGTGATCTTTCTTCCAGCGCAATGTCAGTATCGTCCTCGGACGCGCCCTCATGGATTTCTTTTGCGTCTTCGTCCCTTTCTTCTGCGACTCCTTCGGGCAATTTGCTCGTGTGGTGGCCCACGGAGAACGCGACGCTCCAGAGCACGCAGCCCTTCAAGGCGATCGTGAAGGATATCCCGCCACATGACTACACTATGACATGGGATGTGGATGGCGGCCGCCCCAACCAAATGTGGGACAGCTACCAGGATGCGCCGCATAAAGAAGCATTGGTGGATGTCTCCAGCTGGACCTGGCGCGGGGCCGGCCCGTACCGGGTGCGTTTCATTGCTTCCGACTCACAAGGCCATCCCATCATCTCGCGTACCGTCGCGGTGTACATCGGAGCGCATGGTGCCGCACAAGCGGCAGCATCTGCCGCATCACTCTCGTCGCAAGCTGTCGCTGTCTCCAGCTCGGTGAATGCGGCGCTCTCGTCTGCCCCCCCCCTTCTGCCGGTGCAAAATAACGGCAATCCGCTCAGCGGCATGACGCTCTACGTTGATCCGAATTCAGATGCGAAGCGCCAGGCAGATGCATGGCGCGCGAGCCGTCCGGGCGACGCGTCCGCGCTCGACAAGATCGCAGAGGCGCCCTCCGCTTGGTGGTTCGGCAATTGGAACAGCAACCTCACGGGTGATGTGCGAAGCGCCATGAATGCCGCAGCCGGCCAGGGCGCGATACCGGTGATGGTGGCGTATAATATTCCGCAGCGCGACTGCGGCGGTTACTCGGCCGGCGGCTCGGGTTCACCCGATGCGTACCGCAGCTGGATCGCGAGCATGGCGGCTGCCATCGGTAACCGCAAGGCGGCGGTGATTTTGGAACCCGACGCGCTCGCCGGCATGGATTGTCTTTCGGCCGCCGACCAGCAAATGCGGCTTTCGCTTCTGCAAAATGCGGTGCAGACATTCAAAGCACAAGGTCCCATCGCCGTGTACATCGATGCGGGACATCCCGGCTGGGTAGCCACGTCCACGATGGCAGCGAGATTGCAGAATGCGGGTATCGGCAAGGCCGATGGCTTTGCATTGAATGTCTCGAACTTCCAGACCGATGACGCCAACCGCTCCTATGGTTCCGCCATTTCAGCACAGGTGGACGGCAAACATTTCGTCGTGGAAACGAGCCGCAACGGCAACGGACCCTCGAGCGACAACCAATGGTGCAACCCCGCCCAGCGCGCGCTGGGTCGTAAGCCGACGACCGACACGGGTGACTCGCTCGTGGATGCGTATCTGTGGATCAAAGGACCCGGCGGCTCGGACGGGCAATGCAACGGCGGTCCCGCCGCAGGCATCTGGTGGCCTGATTACGCGCTCGGCCTCGCACAGCGCACGCCATGGTAAAACCAGGACACAGCACCTCATCCATCTCGTTTCCCGCAGCAAAGGTTCATGAACCTTTGCTGCGGCGAAGGAAAACGCGGCGGGATATCACGTGACAGTGATGACGAAAAGAATCACTGCGCATTGCTCCATTGCCAAAGCATGAACCAGTACCAGCTCTTCTCGTAGAAGGAGGACGTGGAGGGCAGCTTCACCGTGCCCGAGGCAAGCGAGAAAGTCTGGAGCATCTGGTTGGCGCGCGCGGGCTCGGTGATCGTCCACTTGCTGACGGCTCCGGCCATGGTGCCCATGTCCAAATGGCACCGATCATCGGGCGATGAATAGACATAGAGGCTGCAGAGCCGGCTGTTCGTTTCCCATTCGTGATCGAAGGCAGTCACCTGCTGCAGATATTGCTTCGCGCGCACATCGCGCGATTGCTGATAATCAAATGCGATGCGCCAAAATACGCGGAAGGCATCGAACGAATAATCGAGCGACGCCGTTTCTTTCCCGCTGAAAGGTTGGTACGCGCCGCTCGAAAGATCGATTTGGGCCCAGTCGGGCGGGAGGAACGGCTTGCCGCTCTGCTGCATCAAAAGAGATGTCGCTTGCAGGTCTTCATAGCCCGTCTTGATGACCGCATCCCAATCGTGCTTGGTATCGTATTGGGTGAAGAGCCGGTACGCTGCCGGCGAAAAGTACGAGGGATTGAGAACGAGCGTGCCGGATGCCGCCGCCCAATTGCCCGCGGTCAGATGCCGCCCGGTGCCGGTCAGCGCGGTTTCTTTGTCCCAGATGCCCTGGATAATGGGCAACGCGTCTTGCACATACTGCGGCCGCTGCCAGCGTGTGCCCGCCTGGAGCAGCGCATACGCGATATCGGTATCCGCGTCGGTGGCGGAATTCGCATCGTCGATCACGGCTGCGCCGCCGGAGGTGCCGGTGAATTTCCAGGAGAAGAGCCCGTCGGAACGCTGCAGATGCCGCTTGGTCCATGCCCACACGCGGTCAAAGGTTTCGGTATCGTCCACATCCATCGCCTGCAGCAGCGCATAGCTCTGCGACTCGGTGCTTCCCTTGCTCTGGCTGTCCAGGAAATAGCCCTTTTCGAAATCCGGCTTCAGGCGGTCCCAGTAGAATTCCATCAAGTCTTCCCGCACGGTGGCAGGCGCCTGCGTGAGCGTAGCCGGTGCGAGGCGCGCGGGCGCGGGCGCCAGCATCTCGGCATAGATGGTGGACGGCTGCCAGGTGACGATGCGCGGATTGAGCGACGGAATGCTTTCGGTGTTGTAGCCGCGCGCCTTCACCAGCTGCAGCAAATGATTCTCGTTGAGCTTATAGAGCTTGCGCTTGGCGTTACTGAGCACCAGATCGTAGTACTGGAGGAATTCCTTGGACTCGCCCCAGACCTTATATACCGGCTCATTTTGCTGCACCCATCCGTCGGGGCTGCCCGCGGGATTATGCATCAGCACCCATTGGGCGAAGAACCACGGCTCGCGCATCACTTGGTCGAAGTAGAGATAATTTCCTTCGTAGATGTAGTCGTCGAGCGGGACGCCGGCCTGTGCCAGCACGGGATCGTTGTCCACGCGCGCGGAGAGAATTTTGCCGCCCGTGTAATGCGCGCGCAGCTCGTCTGCCACCTGCATCTGCTCGGGATCCGGCGAATTGATATCCTCGCGGATGACGCTGAAATCATTGGCGACCGCGACGTCGTAGAGATGAAAGAAATTGAAACTGAGGAGGAGCAGCAATAAAGGAACGCCGATCGGTTGCAGCAGAGACCGCATCCACTTGCGCGCTACGAGCGATGCATCCAGCTCCGAGAGGAACAGAATGGGCGCCACGATGGTGAAGCCAATCCAGGTGAGGGCATAGCGGTCATTGTGAAAAAAGATGTAGGGCGGGAGCTCGGGGACATTGATGGTGATGGAACCCGTGAAGAGCGCGAAGAGCACGAAGAAGAGCGGGCTCGCCAGTATGAGCAGGGTCACGACCGTCTCGAAGCGGCCGCGGCGAAAGAGCAGAAGCAGGAGGAAACTGAGAGAAGAGAGGAACACCAGCGGCGTGCCGAGCATGTACGCCGATGATACGAACGCATCGCGCAGGGTAAAGAGCACGCTGTAACGCGCCGGACGCAGGCTGGCCGCCGGATCGCGCAGCCACGCGCCGCCCGCGAACGCAAACGGCGTATGTCCGTAGACCATGCTGTAGGAAAAAATGATGACCAGGCCCACCACGGCGAGCAGGCCGAAAAGAATGAGCAATGCTTCGATCTCGCGATACGCGATGCGGTCGCGCAGCAGCCGCACCAGCACGATGAGCCCCGTGATGGGAACCAAAAGGAATCCTTCGAAACGCGAAAGGCACGCGAGCGACACAAAGACGCCGACCGCCAAAAGATACGCAAGGCGCGAGGTATCGAGCCAGAGCATCATGCAGTACGCGACGAGGAAAAGATTGGTGATGAAGAGCACTTCCATCATCGGCGTCGTCGCATAGTACAGGATGAACGGATTGATGACGAAGAGCACGGCCGCGATGAGCGCGAGAGTAGTGTGCGCCGTCAGCCGCATCACGAGACGGTAAAGAATGACGGTGCTCAGCGCGAGGCATGGCAGCAAGACGACCGCGCCCGCCAGCCCGCTTTGGTACAGGAATGGGATGGCCACGAACGGCATCAGCAGGATATGCAGGAGCGGCGGCCAGAAGCCGAGCTGGCTGACGCCCGGCGTCATGCTATCGAAGGAGAGCCGCGCGAAATTCAAGTGCGAGCTTTGGTCGGTGAGCGCCTTCGTGAGGCCGATGGCATACACATACCATGCCATGACGGCACCGATGAGAAGCACGCCTGCGACCAGCAGGATTTCGAGATGGGGATTGGGACGGTACTTACGAGGAGAGCGGGGCGGCAGCATAGAGGGGCGGGGAGGATAAATGGGTGCCATGTTTTGTTTTTTCCCATTGGTGCGGCTTCCAGACGAGATGCACGCATGCGCGCACCGCGGAATATGCCAGCATGAGCCAGTAGAAAAACGAGAGGAGGCTGTACTTCACCATGGAGTAGCGCTGCCGGCCGTAGGACCCGAGCAGGTTCAAATACATGAAGAGAAAATTTCCCGCGGCGAAGGAGAAGAGCGATAGATAGAGCACCGGCCCCGGGAACAGCGACTGGATGACCGCGGAATGTGTAACGAGCCAGGCGCCGAATAATCCCCAGTAGAAGAGATTGATGATATTCATGAGCACGCTGCCCGGCACGATCAGCAGGAACGCGCAGAATTTCCCCCAGCCGCCCAATTCATTTTTGAGGCGCACGGGATGGCGCAAGTGCACGATGCTCGTCTGGATGAATCCTTTCATCCACCGCGACCGCTGGATGATCCATGCTCCCAAACTGGAAGTGGCTTCCTCGCGGCTGTACGAATCGATGATGTCGGTCTTGTAGCCGTTGCGGAAAAGCCGGATGCCCACGTCGCAATCTTCGGTCAGATTATACGGGTCCCATGCGCCGATATCCTCCAGCACTGCGCGCCGGAAGTGCGTGCTATGGCCCGAGAGCGGCAAGGCGTAGCCCAGCTTCTGAAGCCCCGGCAAAAACATGTCGTAGTGGAAGGAGAACTCCGCATTGAAGAGCTTGGTGATCCAGTTCTGGTCGGCGTTGTAATGATCCAGACGCGTCTGGATGCAGGCGATGTCCGGGAATTTGCGGAAGGCCAGCACCGCTTTTTTCAGCTGATCCGCATCGGGAATGATCTCGGCGTCGAAGATCACGAGCAGCTCGCCATGCGTCTGGAGAAAGGCGACGTTGAGGGCCTTGGGTTTCGTTTTGGGTTTCACGTCGGGAAGGATGATCGTGCGGAAATGCGAGGGTAGCGCCGCGCGTTCGATGGCTTCGATCGTCTCCTGATCGTATTCCTCGAGCGTGATGACGATATCGAGCTTATCCGTCGGGTAGTCGATCATCGTCATGGCCTTGGCGATCTGCGGGATCACTTCGGCCTCCTGGTAGAGAGGAATGATGACGGTATAGCTGGGCAGGTCTTCATCTTTCAATTGGGCCAGTTCCCGGCGGCTGAATTTGAGAGGCTTGCGCTTCACCGCTTCGCGCACGACCCGCACTTTGAAGCCGATGATTCCCACATACAGCGCCGCGATGAGCGCCGAGAGCAATAAGAGCGGGGAGAAACCCGTGAGAAAGCTGAGTCCGCCGATGACGGCCGCCGCTGCGCCCAGCGTGACGATCGCGAGCACGACCGTTTCGGCGAAGATATGCTGCTTGATGCTGGCGATGGCAGGCAGGAAAAGAAAGTCGCGTGTATTGGCGAAACCGGGATTCTGGTACTCGGAACGGTGCGGATACGCGAGAAACGGAAGAAGATCGCCCGTCAGGAAACTCATGCGCAGCAGAAGAGCGCCCAGCCCCAGCTCGAGCATGGTGTTCAGCGCCCGCACATGGCTTATCCCGTGCATGCGTTCCTCGAACACGATATCCACCTGGCCGATGCGGTAGCCCATCCTGCGCGCGCGGTAGAGGAATTGATAATCGAATCCCCACGCAGTGGTTTTCAGATCAATATGACTCAGTATCTCCGCGCGGAATACTTTGAGCCCGCTCTGCACGTCTACCGGCAGGCCCAGGAGCATCCGGCCGCAGAAGAATTGAAACGAGCGACTGAGAAAGGAGCGCAAGCGCGACACACGGCGCTGCTGGCGGTTGGCCACCACGATGTCCTCCTGTTCCAGGCGACGGACCATGGCGGGGATGCGTTCAGGCGGATATTGCAGATCGCCATCGATCATCGCGATGACGGAGCCCTGTGCGCGGCGGAAGCCCTCGTCGAGCGAGTATGCCTTCCCCTGCCTCCCTTCCTTACGATAGACGCGGATGTTGTACTCCTCCGGCAGCGAGCGCAGATACTCTACGGAACTATCGGCGGAACGATCGTCGATGAAGATGATCTCGTAGCCGTACGGCTCGTTTTCCAAGCTCTGCACTATGCGGATGACGAGCAGTTCCAGATTGTCGCGCTCATTGAAGATGGGCACGACGACGCTCAGGAGCACTTCCTGCTTCTGGTTCTTTTTTTCGCGGTGCTGCAGAGTGCGTTGGTAGCGCACGCCGACGGATTCCCGGAAAGACCGCAGCTCCTGCAATGATTCGGGCAGAGGCGCCAGAGTGGCGCGAGGCAGTGGGTTCATGGGCGGAGTGAAGGTGAGCAAGATAAAACGCACATCTCATTTTCGATTCATCTGTCAGACGCATTGCCGCGCAACTTCTTACAATTTCCATTGTTCGGTCGAGGCAGTGCCGGCGGCGGCCAAAGACGCGTCGCCGCTTTTCTTGGGCCAACGCTCGCGCCTTCTCCGCGCTGCTGGTATGCGGCCCCGAAACTTTTTGTAAGAAATTTGCACGCTTACCGTCATGAAACTCGTTCATTTTTCGCCCGCCATTCTTTCGATGATGTATCGCACGTGACACTTCCCGACTTTCCGCTGCCGCGGGCTTCGAGCGACAGTTATTTTTCTTTTTCCTCACTCTTCTTATGGCACTCACACAAGCAGTCTTGCCCGTCGCGGGCCTCGGCACGCGCTTCCTCCCCTGGACCAAAGTGGTTCCCAAAGAACTCCTGCCCATCGGCAACAAGCCGATCATCGCGCTCCTCGTCGACGAATGCTTGTCCGTCGGCATCGACGACATCTGCATCGTCATCAGCCGCGGCAAGGAAGCCATCGCGCAGTACTTCACGCATTCTCCGGTGCTGCAGCGCGAGCTCGCGCGGCGCGGCAAGGAGCATATGCTCAGCGAGCTGCTGCGCTATGCCGATGTGCGCATCCATGTGACGTACCAAAACGAGATGAAAGGCGACGGCCACGCGCTGCTCTCCGCCAAAGACTGGGTGAAAGAAGGCCAAGTGGCGGTTCTCTTCGGCGACGATCTGGTGGTGCACGACCGCAGCGGCCTGCAACAGCTCTACGACGCGTACCTGGATCTGAATGCGCAACGCGATACTTGCGTGCTCTGCGTGCAGGAAGTGGATCCGGCCAACATTTCCAAGTACGGCGTCATCGATGTCGATGGAGACTGGATGAGCGTCGTCGGCGCATCCAAACAGTTGCGCCTCGTGCGCGGGCTGGTGGAAAAACCGACGGCAGAGGAAGCGCCGAGCAACTTGGGAATCGTGGGGAAATACCTCGTCCCCTCCTCCATCTTCGACACGCTCGCATCCATCGAACAAGGCTCGAAAGACGGCGAGATCCGTCTCATCGACGCGCTCATGAAAGCGCATGGCCTGGTCGACATTTACGGATGCGTCCTGGAAGGCACGCGATTGGACACGGGCACTCCCGCAGGCTATCGCGAAGCGGTGGCGATGCTTGGGTGATAACGGCTCAGAAGAATGATGCATTGCCCGTTGAAACCAACGGAGCAACAATTCTCTGGCTCCTCTGAACTCTCTGCATGGCCCGCGTCTTCCTCTTGTCATCCGGGTTTGCATCCTGTGTAGTAAGCCCATCTTTCATCCCCTTTCGCATGACGCCCCAGATGCAAACATACGCCGATATTTTTCTGACGCTTCTCGTGCAATATATTCCTCACCTGCTGCTGTCGCTCCTCACGCTGTGGATCGGATTTTGGCTGGTGCGCATCGCCATGCACGGCATGCGATCGGCGCTGCGTTTGCGCAGAGTCGAGCCGTCGCTCGCCACCTTTTTGGAAAGCTTCGCTTCCATCGGGCTCAAGATCCTTTTGATCATCACCGTCGCGGCCATGATCGGCATCCAGATGACGTCCTTCGTCGCGCTCATCGGCGCGGCGGGCCTGGCAATCGGCTTGTCGCTGCAAGGGAGCCTCAGCAACCTGGCAGGCGGCATTCTCATCTTGCTCTTCAAACC
>DAISLF010000009.1:0-12306 GCA_036820585.1 Candidatus Peribacteria bacterium
CTCATCCGTCTCTGGCCCCAGACGTACGACACCGAGGGATTTTTCTGCGCGGTGCTGCGCAAAAAAGCATCGACGCTGCGCCGCGAACTGTATGATGCAGAGCGTTCTCAAGAAGACGAAGTGCCCAAGGCGAAGTCGCAGAAATTGGCGGAGGCATTCGAGAAGCACTACGGATCGTCTTTTCTGCTGGAAGGCGACCGGCTCTACCAGCGGGGCGAGCAATTGCTCCTGGCCACCCAAGAGATCGCGGAATTCCGCATGCCGGTGCAGGACTATGCGCTCGGCCTTCCGTTTGCATTGCGCCTGGAGGACGACCGCTTGCGCCTGAGCCATGAGACGGCGACGCTGCGCGGCCGCAGCGCGACAAAAAATACCTGCGATCTTTCGCAGTCTCAGATGCATGATTTACTCGATGGCAAAGACACGACATGCCCGGTCGGTCTCACCGGCGATGCATTGCTCCTCTATAAAGGAATGCCGGTCGGCGTCGGGCTGGCGCGCGACGGCAAACTCAAGAACCGCTTGCCGCGTTGGGTGGTGCAGAAATCTTAAGGTTGCCGGTTGGCTCGTTTCTGGTTGCTCGATTCACCTCTTATCCCGCAGCCAGCAACAAATCAACCAGCAATTCATTTCAGGAACGGGAAATCTACCTTTCACTTTGGAGAAAGGTATAGTCTCTTCCCCATGGACGCCGTCTTCGACATCAAAGCGCGCCTGCCGATCGAAGAGCTCGTGGCGAGCTACTGCCAATTGCAGAAGAAAGGCAGGAATTTCGTCTGCCTCTGTCCGTTTCATAATGATTCCAAGCCGAGCCTCCTCGTGTCGCCCGACAAAGGCATCGCGTACTGCTTCGCGTGCCAGACAGGCGGCGATATTTTCAGTTTCTATCAAGCCATCGAGGGCGTAGATTTCCCCCAGGCGCTGCGCGAGCTGGCCGAGCGCGCGGGCGTGAAGATCGAGCAGCACGCGGGATCGGCGGCGCCCAAAAAAGATGAGAAGCAACGGGCGCGCGATTGCTTGGAAGCTGCCCAGGCTTTTTACCGTACGCAGCTCGAAAGTTCCTCCAAAGCCCAGGAATACATCAAGAGCCGCAGCGTGCCGCCCGAGCAAGTCCAAACATTCGGCATCGGCGTGGCACCGGATTCTTTTTCGGCCACCTACGATCATCTCCTGAAGGCCGGTTTCAGCCGCAAAGAAATCTTGGCGGCTGGGCTGGGCGTACAGCGCGAGCTGCAGGAAGAAAAAATCTACGACCGGTTCCGTCACCGCCTGATGTTTCCCATCCATGATCAGCAAGGCCAGATGATCGGCTTCGGCGGCCGGACGCTCGCAGATGACGATGCGAAGTATATCAATTCCTCCGATGGCATTCTGTTCCACAAGAGCAATGTCCTCTACGCACTCCATCAGGCGAAAGAAAAAATCCGCGAGACTAAGACGGTCGTGCTGGTGGAAGGCTACTTCGATGTGCTCGCCTGTCATCAGGTGGGCGTGACGAACGCCGTGGCCACGTGCGGGACGGCGCTCACGGATCAGCATGTCAAAATGCTGCGGCGCTACGCCGACAGCGTGACGCTCTGCCTGGATCAAGACCGCGCGGGGCAAGACGCGATGGAGCGCGCATTCCCGCTCCTGTGCGCCGAAGGTTTGCTGGTGCAGGCGGTCATCTTGCCGGGCAAAGATCCCAGTGAGACGTTGCAGGCTGATCCCGGCATGCTGAAACATTTACTCGAGAAGACCGCGACGCCGTATATCGATATCGTGCTTGAGCAGATGCGCACGCTTGATCTCGCATTACCCGTCATCCGGCGCCTCGCACTCTCGCGCCTCATTGCCATGCTGAACGCGCTGCCCTCCGCCGTCGAACGAAACGATTATGTCCGCAAAGCGGCCGTCGCCTTCCAGACAACCGAAGCCGCGCTGGAAGAAGATTTGCTGCTTCAACGTCGCCAACATGCGCCCGCTCCCGCCATTCCTTCGCGCAGCAAAACGCCGCCGCGTCCCGAGAAGGGCGGTCGTGATTTTTGCGCAGTCGAGATCGCGCTCGGCATGTTTCTGTATTACCCGAAATTGCTGCATCTGCTTTCGGAGCTTATCGCTCCGCAAGAGGGGATGGCGGCCGCTCTGTACGTCGCATTGAAAGCTCTGGAGCCTATGCAGTCGCTCGCGCTCGATATGCTCGAGCTGCCGTTCGAGCACCGCGAACGCGTATCAATTTTATATCTCTTTTGCGAATATCACGGCTTCACGGAGTGGTCCGAAGGCCTGGCGATCCGCGAGATCCGCAAGAATTGCCAGAGCGCCAACCATGAGCTCTTGCGCCAAAAACAGCAGGAAATCACGAAAAAGATCATCGAGGCTCGCTCCGCCGGGCAGAAAACGGAAGAGGTCCAGCTGCTGGGTCAATACGAGCAGGTCTTGCGTCTGCAGAGAAAAACGAGTTGAGGAATACAAAAAAGCCAAGGAAGTGGAAATAGTCGGAGCGCTTGGTTTCTTTGGATTCCTCCTGTCTTCAAAATCTTCCAGTTTCCCTTTCCACCCGCTTCTTCTTTGTTTACCCTGTTTATGTTGGGCACTCCCGCCCGATGGTTTATACTACTTTGCCATGGCTTCACACCCGCGAAAATTTATTGCTCAGCCCACCGAGGAGGATCTGAAGAAATTTCCCGAAAAGGTCAAACATCTCATCAAGAAAGGCCGCGAGCAGCGTTATGTCACCCACCAGGAAATCATCTCAGTCGTGCCGAATGCCGAGGAGGATGTGGATCTGCTCGATGAGATCTACACGCTCTTCGTGGATCTGGGCATCCAGGTGATCGACGTCAAAGACGCGCTCATTTGGGATAAGAAGAGCAAGAGCTCTGCCTTGGAAGTGCCCGAGCCGACGGAAGATCTGACGGAAGTGGCAGCCGACGACTCCGCTGAGGGCAGCGATGATGATGCCGAAAAAGATGATGATGGCGACAAAGCCGAAGGCATCGGCGAGGGCGTGGATGAAGACGCCGTGAAGATGATCGCCATGGCGGGCATCGCGGTGGATAGCGACAAGGACTTGAGCGAGGATGAGCGCAAGAAGCGCCGCAAGGAGCGCGAGGTGGATCTGCTCGAGATCAGCAACGATTCGGTGCGCATGTATCTCTCCGAGATCGGCCGCGTACCGCTCATCGACGCGCGCAAGGAAGTGGAGCTGGCCCGCCGCATTCGCAAAGGCGATGCCGGTGCCAAGCAGCAGCTGGCCGAGGCCAACCTGCGCCTCGTCGTCTCCATCGCCAAAAAATATATCGGCCGCGGCTTGTCATTCCTCGATCTCATCCAAGAAGGCAACATCGGTCTCTTCCGCGCCGTGGAAAAATTCGACCCGGAGCGCGGCTTCAAGTTCTCCACCTACGCAACCTGGTGGATCCGCCAGGCCATCACGCGCGCCATCGCAGACCAGGCCCGCACCATCCGCATCCCGGTGCACATGGTCGAGACCATCAACAAGCTCACGCATACGCAGCGAAGATTGGTCCAAGAGCTCGGCCGCGAGCCGACGCTCGAAGAGCTTGCCGTCGAAATGGAGATGGACATCAAGAAAGTCGCGCACATCCAGAAAATTTCCCAGGATATCATTTCGCTGGAGTCTCCCGTGGGCTCCGAGGAAGACAGCAAGCTTGGCGATTTCATCGAGGATGAAGAGGCCGTGAATCCCTTCGAGGCCACCAACCGCCAGCTGCGCAAAGAAAACGTGCATGCCATGCTCGAGTTCCTCACGCCGCGCGAGCGCAAGATCATCGAGATGCGCTTCGGGCTGCGCGACGGCATCGGCCATACGCTGGAGGAAGTGGGCAAGGAATTCGGCGTCACGCGCGAGCGCATCCGCCAAATCGAGGCCAAGGTGCTCCAGAAAATGCGCGACCATCCGCGCTCGCTCACCATCCGAGAGCACGGCGGCGTGCCCAAGCGCATCGGCTTCAGCAACGTCCATTCCTTCACGCCCGGCAAAGTATGCCCGCATTGCCATATGGGTAACTTGGTCGAGATCGTCAAAGACGGCGTTCACATGGAGAAGTGCGATCACTGCGCGAAGGAATTCAAACTGTAGACTTTTGCTTGTGAGGACAGCCGCGGCCAGGAACCCTTCGAGTTGCCTCAGGACAGGTGGCATCTCCCTTGGAGGTAGGTTTTGTTATACATTATTCATTTGATCTGGATTGGCTGCGGCGCTGTAAAGAAAGCTCAGGAGAGCAGAAGCTCAATTGGCTGGCAGCTGCCGTGGAGTTTGCAAAAGCGTCCAAGAAAATCTTGCCACAAAAAAAATAAGCGAGAAAATAGCTCGAAAGATAGAAATGCGCCTTACAGATATTTTCCGGTACCATGGATCCATGCCTCTCTTTGCCGACGAATTCCAAAAACTGAATCCCGCGCAGCGCCTGGCCGTCGAGACCATTGAGGGTCCGGTGATGGTGGTGGCGGGGCCGGGGACGGGGAAGACGCAGGTGGTTTCCATGCGCGTTGCGAATATTCTCAAAAAAACCCAGATGCGGCCGGGCAATATTCTATGTCTCACGTTTTCGGTGAGCGGCACCACCGCGATGCGCGATCGCCTGCGTTCGCTCATCGGGCCCGATGCGTACGGCGTCAACGTGCGCACGATCCATGGTTTTTGCCAGGATATCATCGGCGATCATCCGGAATTGTTTGACGAATGGTCGGCGGGCCAGCAGATCAGCGACGTGGAACGGTACCGCGAAATGAATACAATCATTGATCAGCTTTTGCCAGATCTGGCTGTGGTGAATCCAAAGAGTCCATATCTGCGCACGCGCGATCTTCTGGGCCGCATCAGCCAGGTGAAAAAGGAAGGAAAGACGGAGGATGATCTGCGTCGCGTCGCTGCCGAGTATGCCGTGATCATGGAAGGCAAAAGCAAACCCGGCACCAAGATCCACGAGAAAAATCTGCTCGCCGCCCGGAAATTTCAGGAGTTCACCGAAATTTTCAGCCGGTATCAGGCGATGCTCGCGCGCACGGGACGCTACGACTATGACGACATGATTCTCTATGTGATCCGTGCCTTGGAGCGCGAGGAGTGGCTGCTGCTGAGCTTGCAGGAGCGTTTCCAGTATATCCACGTGGATGAATTCCAGGATACGAACGGGTCGCAGTACCGCGTGATCGAATTGCTCACGACGTATGAGAACGTTCCGCAAGAACCGAACTTATTCGTTGTCGGCGATGACGACCAGGCGATCTACCGGTTCCAAGGTGCGAACCTCCAAAATATTCTTTCGTTTCATCAGCGATTTCCGAAGGCAGCCGTTATTGCGCTGACCGAGAATTACCGCTCCACACAGCCGATCCTGGATGCCGCGGGTAAACTGATCACACAGAATACTGAGCGGCTGGTGGGTCGCATCCACGGACTCACCAAAGATCTGCATGCTGCGGCGAGCGAGAAAGGGATCAAACCCGTCTTGCTGCGTCCACCGAGCGATATGGCGGAGCCATGGATGGTGGCCGATCTGGTGGCCGAACGGTTGGAGCAGGGGATTGCGCTCACGGAGATCGCCGTGATCACGCAGACCAATGGCGAACTGCGCAAATACTATGATGTCCTCACGGGGCGCGGCATCGCGGTACGCATGACGGGCAAAGCGGATCTGCTCACGCATCCGCTTATTCTGCAGGCGCTTGCGATCTTGCGCGCGGCGCAAAAACCTTCCGACAGCGGCAAGCTCGCGGCTGCGATCGGCAGCGCATGCTTCGGTTGCCATCCTGCGGATCTGGGTCAGCTTTTCCGCCTGTGCAGGGAGATGAAGAGTTCGCTGCTGGATGTCATGGAATCGCTGGACCAGCCATCGTCTGCGTCTGCAGCTGTCCATTTTCAGGATCAAAAGAATCTTCTGCACGTGCGCAATTTCTTGCTGGATTTGCATCACAAATTACCGACCCGCACCGTCATCGAAACGGTGGAGCGCGTATTGCAAGATGGCGGCCTGCTGGCGAAAGGACGAGATATCCATCCGCTAGATCTGGCCGCGCTCCAGGAATTTTTCGATCGCGCACGCACCCGCATGATCGAGCAGCCGAGCTATAGCTACGAAGACTTCATGCGCGATTTAGACTTCTACACGCATCCCGAATACAGCCAGCTGCGGATGACCTATGACATTCCGCATCTCGTATCGGAAGGTGTGCAATTGATGACTGCGCACCAGAGCAAAGGGCAGGAATTCACCGTCGTCATCCTGGTGAACTTTCGCGAAGGGCATTGGGACAAGCGCCGCAATCCCGGCTCGCTCGCCATTCCGGAGGATTTGCTCTTTGGATGGGAGAAAGAGCAAAAGCAATTCGAGCAGAATCAAGATGAGCGCAGAGTCGCGTATGTGGCCATGACGCGTGCGAGGCGCGAGCTCATCCTCAGCTGCCCGCGCGAGCTCACGTCCGGAGACAAAACGAAGTCTGTCTCGCCGTCCGCTTTTTTTGCGGAAGCGGGAACGCTCACGGAATCCGACTTTGCGATCTCTGATCCCGAGCATGCCTCCACTCTCCTCTGGAAACCACGGCAGGATTTCGATGCCGCGATGCAAGGATTCCTGCGCGAACGCCTGGAAACATTCCGGCTTTCCTCCAGCGGGATCAATCGCTTTCTGGAGGACCCCATCGAGTTCCTGCGTATCGATCTGCTGCAGGTGCCCATGCTGAGCGCACCGGAACTGGCCTATGGCAACGCCGTGCACTGGGCGCTGCGGCAGTGGGCGCTGCGCATGCAGCGCGGCATGCCGATGGGCAAAGAGGAATTCCAGGGCGAGTTCCGCAATTTCCTTTTGGAACGCGAGTTTCTCATCGATGGCGAATTGCAGCGATTGCTGCATGTGGGCAAAGAATCATTGCCCAGATACTTCGACGAGCGGCTGGCGGGCGCCACGCCGTACATCGAAGGCGTCGAAGCAAGCTACAGCGCCTGGCTGGGCGATATTCCCATCAAAGGGAAAATAGATCGCATCGATCGCGATCATCCGGAGTCCGCGCACGGCGTCGTCATCGATTATAAAACCGGCCGACCGCAGACCGAAAATCAAATCCGCGACGGAGATTATTTCCGCCAGCTGCAATTCTATGCGGTGCTTCTGGAATCCGCTTTGCCCTCACTGACGCCGCGCGCGTTCCAGATCGATTTTATCGGCGAACGCGATGAGCATCCCATTATCCGCAGCTTCCAGATTTCCGACGGAGAGAAAGAGGCGATGCGCACGCTCATCAAGAATGTGTGGGCGAAAATTCAGAATCTTGATTTCACCCTGTTTTAGATTTTTTTTCTGGCTCTTGCTGATTTTTTCGCGAAGCATGGGATCGGAAAGGCGGTTCATCAATCGGCGATGAGAATTCTCTCTGATATACCGCAGACAAACTTTGTATCATGGCATCGGGATTCTTTTCTGCCATATTCGCCAATTGCTCTGCTAACGCAACGAGCCGTTTAAAATCACCACTTCCAAAAGCAGGAACAGGGGATGCTTTTTTGTATGATCTTTTGAGGATAACATGCGCATATTTTTTAACCACTCTTGGAAAAGAAAAGCCGGGTCGGGTCCGACAGCAGCAGCGGTTATTTGTGCTGAAATTTCAAATAATGCCATGCGATATTTTTCAATCTCTTGTTCGGATTGCTTCCTCCCTTGTAGAGGGCTCCATAAATCTTTTTGTAATATGCCTTCTTTTTGCAACAGCAAGCCGATTGCCGTATGGGTATCATTTGATTTTTTAAAACTTTTCAAGCGAATATGATCCAGAATATGGCGAATTTCTTCACATAAAATTCTATCGATAAAAATTTGATGCAGCTTGGATGTGTCCGGATATTTGGTATGTCTCCATTGGCTATATTTGATATAGGCTTGAATATTAGAATCATTTTTGTCATGTGAGCGCAATGCATCCATATAGATGGGATTGCCCTCAATGAAGCCTTTATCCATATGTACTTCGGTCCAAATGCGACTTAATTTTATGACGACCGAGTTCGAAACAGGATCGGCATATGCTAAGTTTGAATCAGTAGTCTCATGTTGAATTTTGATAAAATACGCAGGTATTAGATTACCCTGAAACTCATATGATTCAGTTCCTTGAATCATGCCTATATCCAAAGTATTCGTTTTTTCTGCATCGCCATTCATAAAGCACAATAAATGAACAGATTTGAACCATTCATCATTCAGCATCTGCATGATATAAATAAGTTCGCCAACATTTTCCTGAAGGATCTGTGGCATATTCTTTTCAATTTTTTCAATGAGCTGCTTCCATCTTTGACGTGATGAAACATCAAGTTGTGCGTCAGCTTGTTTGAGCAATGAAAAATCCCTGAACTTTGAGACGGACAACTTTTGAAGTGCGGGATTGATTTTCCCCCGAACCCACTGCAATGACTCCGTATATTTTTGCTGCTCCTTTATCTTCTGATTTGTATGTTTTTCATTAATAGCAGATATCGTGTTTACAATAACTTGATCCAGTTTTTGGAAAAGTTCCATGATGCGATTTCTTTCATTTTCTTTTGTTTTCATAATTTCTTGTCTCACAGACTGCCCAGAATGGATAAGAGTATCCAACTCTTTTATAAAAGGCAGAAGTGAAAAAAAGCGATTTTGTATTTCATGACTGATAATAACGCGAACAATATTTTTCTCTCTTTCGGGGAGAGCATCGAAAATATCTCCGCAGGTAGTCTCGGAGGGTTTTCCTTCTGTTTTCATATATATATTATAACATATAATAAACTTTATGAAATATTTTCCACAAGAAATAGGGGCCAAAAGAAGGAATTCATGACCGTATCTCTATGAGACATACGTTACGCTTATTTTTCGCTCCCTCGGCCGCTCATCGAAATCCACCAGGAATATCCGCTGCCAGGTGCCCAGATTCAATTGTCCCTTTTCGATTGGAATCGTCACGCTGGAGCCCAGGAGCACCGAACGAATATGCGCGAAGCCGTTCTGATCGCCGGGTGAGTTGTGCTCATAATCGCCATCTTCCGGGGCGATTTTTTCCAGTGCGTTGCGGATATCGTTTTTCAAACCTTCTTCGTCATCGCTGAGGATGATCGAAGTGGTCGTATGTTTGCAGAAGACAACCGCGATGCCTTCGGAGACATTCGATTGGCGAGTGAATTCTTCGATGCGATCAGTGATGTTGATGAATTCAGTGTGGCCGTTCGTCTGTAGTGAGAATTCCATAATCCAACCGTAGCGGAAATTCATGGTTCGATACACTCTTCACGGGTGTATATCTGTTATGAAATTGAATGTTTTTTCAGAAATTCTCGCAGCTGCATCAGCGCTTGTCCCCGGTGGCTCGCATTATTTTTTTGTTCAATGGAAAGCGCAGAGAATACAAGAGAATAACCATCGGGCTTGAAGCATGCCGAGAGCGGGAGGCCGGGAAGATACACCGCTTCCAGCGTATCGGTAATCACGCCGCCGCAACGCCCTTCGAAGGTTTGCATCGTTCCATCGGGGCCGATGTATGCGAGCGAGCAGACGAAGCGCGCGTGCTTATTTTTTTCCTTTTTCATCCGCGCTAAAAAATATTCAATCCATTCCTGGTCGCTCGCATCCGCGCCCGCGCCCCAGCGCCGCGTGTGAATGCCGAGTTCATTCTGGATCGCTTCCACCATGATGTCGGAGTCATCTGCGACGGACGGCAGGCCCGTCATCTCGGAATAGAAGACCGCCTTCCGCACGGCGTTTTCTTCAAATGTGTTTCCCGTCTCCTCCGGCTGGCCGACTACATTCACATCGCGCAGATCGAGCAGCTCCAGAGGAAGCCCATCCAGCGCCTCGCGCATTTCGTGCGCTTTGCCTTTGTTGGAGGTGGCGAGGAGAAGTTGCATATCTTCATTTATTATTTTTCAATTTCACGCCGCCATCTTGTCTTCCTCGGTTTCCGGCTCATTCGCCATTTGCTCCACGAAGACTTTGCGCGGCTTCGCGCCATCGGGCGGGCCGATGAGGCCGCGCTCTTCCATGATGTCCAGGAGACGCGCGGCGCGGGCATAGCCGACTTTGAGCTGGCGCTGCAGCAAGCTGGCCGAGGCTTTGCCGGTTTCTTGGACGACGCGCAGCGCCTCGAAAAAGAGATCATCGCCGCCGTTGTCGTCGGCATCCAGGTCGATATGGTTGAGGTTCGGCTTCGTATTTTCGCCGTTCTCATCTTCATCGCCGAGGCCGATCTGCTCGGTGAGCTTACCGCCGCCCGCGATCTTCACCGCGTTGATCACGCGATTCACTTCGGCCGTGGAGGTGTAGATGCCTTGCACGCGGATGGGCTTGGGGGTCGCGGCATTCATGTAGAGCATGTCGCCCTGGCCGAGCAGGTCTTCGGCGCCGATGCCGTCGAGAATGGTGCGGGAGTCCACGGAGCTGACGACCCGAAACGCCATGCGCGTGGGGATATTGGCTTTGATGAGGCCGGTGATCACATCCACGCTCGGGCGCTGTGTCGCGATGATGAGGTGCATGCCGACGGCACGGGCCATCTGCGCGATGCGCGCGATCATGGTTTCGGTGTCTTTGCGGAACTGGCGCATCATCAGGTCGGCCAATTCATCGATGACGATCACGATGCGCGGGAGCATGTTCTCCTCGGCCGTTTGTTTCTCGTTATACTCATCCAGGTTGCGCGCGCCTTGCTCGGAAAACCGGTGCAAGCGACGACCCATTTCCGCGACGGCCCAGCGCAAGGCTTGCAGGGCTTTTTCCGCTTCGGTGATGACGGGCGTGAGCAGATGCGGGATGCCGTCGTAGGGCATCAGCTCCACTCTTTTGGGATCGATCAAAATAAATTTGAGCTCGTGGGGCGCATTCTGGAAGAGCATCGCGATGAGAAATGTATTCATGCAGACGGATTTGCCCGCACCCGTGGCGCCCGCGATGAGCAGGTGGGGCATGGTCTCCAGGCTCGCGACAATCGCTTCGCCCGACACATCGCGGCCGAGCGGGAGCGTGAGGGACGATTGGCTTTGCACAAAGGATGGGCTCTCGAGAATTTCGCGCAGGAACACCGTGCTTCGCTTGAGATTGGGCATCTCGATGCCCACAAGCGCCTTGCCGGGGATGGGCGCCTCGATGCGCAGGCTCTGGGCCGCGAGTGCGAGAGCCAAGTCATCCTTGAGGCTCGCGATCTTGCTGAGCTTCACGCCTTCGGAAGGTTGCAGCGTAAATTGCGTCACGGTCGGGCCGGGACGCGCGTCTTTCATCGTCACATCGATGCCGAATTCCTGGAGCTTCTCCTCGATCAGCTTGGCTTGCTTTTTCAGTTCTTCATCATCCACATGAAGCGTGCTCTGGGCTTCTTCCAGCAGATCGAAGGCCGGGAACGTCCATTCTTCGTAGCGCGTATCTTTCATCTCCAGCTCGTCGGATTTCCTTTTGAGCGCTTGCTTCGCGGCTTGCTGCGCCTTGGCCTTGGCTACACTCTGGGCGAAGAGCGGACGGACGATATTGAGCTCCGGCCCTTCTTCGTCGCGTTCGATCAGGTCGTCATCCTCTTCTTCCTCTTTGGCGCTGACAATTTCCTCTTCGTCCTCCTCTTCCTCTTGGGGCAACGACAGGACTTTTTTGCCAGCGCTCTGCGTCACGATAAGGTGCGTGCGAAGAAAGCCGTACAATGCGTGCAGATTGGGCTCGAATGCGACGATGAGGCCCACGAGAAAGAGTGCGCTGAGGACCGTATAGCCGATGGCGGCGTTGAAGAAGAGCATGAAGGGCAGGCTCATCAAAAAGCCGATGGCGCCGCCCGCTTCGCTGTGGCGCGTCCACATATCCACGAACGGCAGTCGCAGATGAACGAGACCGAGAAACGAGAAGAGGCACACGAGGAGCCCCACCGAACGCGCCGCTTGCAGCTTGCGGCTGGGCGCGAACCAATGCACGAGCCCCGAGATGACCAAAAAGACCGGCACCACCATGCTGTAGGCGCCGAAGAGGCTGGTGAAGACGGTCTGCAGCATCTGGCCGGCCTGGCCTGCCGAGCCTTGCATGGCCAAAAATAAGACGACGCCTGCGCCGATCTGCGCGATGCCGCTGATGGCGGCGACCGTGGAGGATTGGAGCTCCAAACCCGGTTGGACCTTGGCAGCGCGTTTCTTGGCTTTGCGGCGGGGACGAGGCATCGCTGAGCATTTTAGCGGAAGGTCGGGCTTTTGGGGAGACAATCTCTGGAGAGAGAAAATGACAAATGGCCACAAGCAACGGCCAAGAAAGTTTTAACAGCGAAGCGTAAATCTCGGGAGCTTGCTCCCGTGATGGATAGCGCAGT
>DAISLF010000010.1:0-12199 GCA_036820585.1 Candidatus Peribacteria bacterium
CTGATAGCTCTCTTTGGCTATGGTTTGAAGAAAGTGAGGTTTATGGATTCACGGTCTTCATTCTTGACGGGAAAGCGCTGAGCATCCGTGGAGAGAAGTTTTGCGAGTATCTGATCTGGGACCCCACAAAAGCCAGCTCGATACGGGCGATCTATGGCAGCGCATCAAGAAATATCTTCCGGAGTGAGAAGGGCGAAGCGGGTGAAATCAGCCGTTGCGCTATGGCGCCATGGTCGAAAAATAGCGTTGCGCAGCGGCGTATGAAAAAAGTCAGCCTTCGCTCGGATTTCACTACTTATCAAAAAACCAGGGGAAAGAATGCTTCGAGAGAGACTGTGCTGCGGCCAACGGACTTCGTCACAGATATAGCAGAATTGCTGGACTCTCTGGTGGACGAAGTTAGAACTATCTTGATCATTAGAACTACACATGGCACGTAAAATTTGCTGCTCGCTTCGCTGCGCGCAATTTTACGTGGAGCCCCTCGCAGAGGAAGTCAGGGCTGTTATTGAAGGTACATATGCAGCTTGAACCTTTGTGCTTTCTCTTTCGCATTCTTTTTGTGATTGGATAAGAAAAATTTGACCGTAAGAAGATCTTTTGAAACATGCATATTATCTCTCCAAAATAACCACCGACGAAGAGTATCTATGCTAGGCTCCGTCCCGATGATCACATCCTCAGACAACAGTGATAAAAAGAGCGACATGAAGGATGCATTGCGAGGCGAGGGCCTTGAGAAGAAGCAAAACTCTTTTCAGGATATTCACCAAAGCTATGACATCTACAGGCTGATCGTGGAAAGCGCGGAGGACTTCGCCATTTTCACGCTCGATCTGGACGGCAAGATCACCACCTGGAGCAGCGGCGCGGAACTTATTTTGCAATACAGCGCCGATGAAATCATCGGCAAGGACGCCTCGATCATCTTCACTGACGAAGACCGGCATGCCGACGTCATGGAGAAAGAAATCCACGACGCCCTCTACAAAGGCCGCGCCAACGACGAGCGCTGGCACAGGCGCAAAGATGGCAGCCTCTTCTGGGCCGACGGCCTTCTGATGCCCCTGCAAGATTCCATGACCAAAGTGCAGGGATTCTTAAAGATCGTTCGCGATCGCACGCGGTACCGTAACTTGGAAGAAAAGATGGTGACGCTCGAAAAAGAACTGACTGACTTGAAGCAGAAAATGCTCAACGGGAAAGAGCGGCTTCTTTGATGGTCAATACCGCCTCCCAAACTATCTGATGAAGAACTCCCTCTCAAGGAAGTGAATAGCCTATCTTTTCCTCTTATTTTTGGAATGGAGCCGACGACCGGAATTGAACCGGTGACCCACGGTTTACGATACCGTTGCTCTACCAGCTGAGCTACGTCGGCTTGAGGTGAAAGTATACAGAAAGATCAGCCGGCAGAGCATGCGGGAGACAAGCCGGATCGGCAAGAGCACACCGTCATACCGGGGTGTTCCATTGTGGAGTGGAACCTGATCGAGGGCAAGAGCAAGCCAAGATAATTCTTCCATGGCGAGAAATTGAAAATTCTCGTAGGTAGCTTTGCTTCTTGCCCACATACTCCTTCCCTATGGATGCGACTTCTCTTCTCTGGTGGGAGCTCAATATGCTTACGAAAGAGCGCTATGACGCGGTATTGAAAGTCTTTGGCACGCTCGAAGAAGCTGCCAAGCATCTGAACGAAGAATTCCTGCGCAGTCTTGGCTGCCGCGAGGAGACGGCGCAAAAAGCACTTATCCGCCTGGAAGAATTCGATGCGGCAAAGGCGGAGCACGCGTTACAAAAAGCGGGTGTGAATTTGCTGATGTGGGATGATGAGCGCTACCCGGCTCGCTTGCGCGAGATCGGCGATCCGCCTGTTTTTCTGTCATATAAAGGCGATCTGACGATTCTCGATCAGCCATGTATCGCGCTGGTGGGCACGCGCGGCATGAGCTCGTATGGACGGCGCGTCGTGCAGGAATTCGCGCCTGCCTTCGTGCAGGCGGGGATGATCACGGTGAGCGGCTTGGCCCAGGGCATCGATACGAGCGTGGCCGAAGAAACGGTGCGTGCCGGCGGCCGGACCGTTGCCGTCCTGGGCCATGGACTGGGCATGATTTACCCGAAAAAAAATGCGATGCTCGCCGAGAAAATTCTGGAGCAGGGTGGTTTGCTGCTCTCTGAGTTTCCGCTGTGGATGGAGCCCGAAAAATATACGTTCCCGTCGCGCAACCGTCTCATCGCAGGTTTGTCGCTTGGGACGGTGGTACTGGAAGCGCCCGAGGGAAGCGGCGCCATCATCACGGCCGACCTGGCGCTGGACTATGGCCGCGATGCATTCGCGGTACCCGGTCAGATTTTCGATCCGAATTATGCGGGCTCCCATGCATTGATCGCCGCGGGCAGGGCTCGCCTCGTTTCCACGGCCGCCGAAGTACTGCAAGAAATCGGCATCGTGGCCCCGGCGGCGGATGCGCCCGCATCCAACTATGAGCCGCAAAACCCAGACGAAGAAAAAATTCTCGCGGTGCTCACGCGCATGCCCCAGCGCGTGGATGAACTGGTGGCCAAGAGCGGATTGCCGCCCGGGGCCGTGGGTGCCGCGCTCACCATGATGGAGATCGTGGGCGGCGCCAAGAATGTGGGCAGCGGCATGTGGGTGCGGCAGTGATGGTTGCGAATCGCACTCGGAACGGTAGAATTTGAATTCTCCTCCGCCTTTTGCCGTTGTCTGTTTCCTCTTCCTCTGGACCGTTGCGCTTTGGCTTGCTTTTGCAAAAGAGCTTCAATGAGTTTTGGTCTTCCATACGTTTCCTCGCAGTCGTGACGATCATCGCGGTTCTTCCGCGCTGGGTTTTCAAGGGCATGAGCACCATGCTGCCGGTGCGCACTGAGCAAGTGAATGGCTTCACGCGCACCATGGTGGATTTCTCCCATGTATCTCCGATGCTTCTCGCTGTCACAGCGGTGCTGGGTATTGTCGTAACGATCGTGGCGCTGCTCCTGCATACCGCATACTGGATCGTCGCGGTGGATGGTACGAAGGATCTCAAAAAATTATGGCAGGCTGTCTGCAAGAATTTCTTTCCCATCATCGGGATCATTTTCTGGATAGTGGTGCGCACCTATGTGTGGGTTGCTTTCGCGGCAATCGTATTCGCGATTCTCGGTTTTGCTTTGCCTACGCTCGGTGGCATTTTTCCATTTCTCTTCGTGCTGAGTATTGTGATCGCTGTTGTGCTCTTTTTTATACGCGGTCCCCGCTATGTCGCCGCGCAGTATCTCTATCTGCGTGATCATAAGGATGTGCGAGCTGCCATCGATGCCAGCTATGTTCTGACCGATGGGTACTGGGGGAAAATTGTAGGAAATCTTCTGCTTTTCAGCCTGGTGCTCACTGCTTTCGGATTTATCGTTGGTATATTGCTCGGGATTGTCTTCGGCATTTCCAACTTGCTTTTGCCGGGGATTCTCGCCTTCATTCTCGCATTGGTGCCACTCTTTATCGCAACGCTCCAACAGGCTTTTCTCATTTTCTTCATGAAGGACTTAGCGGAGACGATCGAGGCCCATGCTCTGGCAAAGGCAAAACGGAAGTAGGCCTGCTGGTAGCGCCAGTCGTTGCCTTGTCTTTCCGGAAACCAATGGTAAAGTATATTTTACATGGTTTCTCTTTCCAATGTTGATTCTTTCGGGCAGCTTCTTGCCAGTGTTTGCCGGGATATCCGCTGGCAGTGGAAGCGGCGCGTCGCTTTGCTCTTGGCTGTTGCGTTGCTGCTCTTTGGGATGCAATTGCTTGAGCATTTGCAGGCCGGTCGTTCTTTGCCGCGCAGTCTCTCGGAACAGACATTGCAGCAGGAGAGAGATTCACTGCGGCAACTGATCGCGCGCCAGCAGCGGGGAGAAGCGGTGGCCGTGCAAATTCTGCAGGCCAAAGCGCATGTCGCATCGGACTTGGCGGGGCTGGCGGGCGAGCCGGCTGCCTGGTCAGTGCAAGGATTGATCAGTCCCACGGGATTTATTTTGTTCGGGCTCATGTTGCTCCAGATGTTCCTCGCAGTATTCGTCTGCATCCTTTCATTTTCTCCTTCATCGCTGCTCCAGCCTTGGCGAAAAGTCCTGCGCATCAGCATTCGGATGCTGTGGCCTATGGCTCGCGTACTCCTTCTCACGTTCTTTGCTTCATTTCTTTGGATTGCGCTGCTGGGCATTCTGCTTGCACGAATGGATGTTCTGAATGATACCGCCTGGCGTATTTTCCAAATCTGCGCCGTCGTGCTCGGCTATATCGCCGTCGTGCTCGCCGCTCCCCGTGTGCTTTTGTCGCCTGTGTTTCTGTTGCAAGAGGGCGGTACGTCGCTTGCGGCGCTCCATCGCTCCATGGATGTCACCCGGGGCTATGGATGGAAAATCCTCTGGGACATACTTGCATTCGTATCGCTGCTGTCGCTCGGGGTGTTCGCGATCTTTATCGCGGCGTCTGTCATTGTGCAGAATGCGGCGACGCCGCTTCTGTTCGTGGAATCTTTTCTGGAAGCAGCGAGTGTGTCATTTTTCTCGCTTTTTCTGGCTCAGCTTGCTCGCACGTTGCAAACGCACCCTCTGGAGGACTCGGAGCGGTCGATGACACTGAGAGAAACGCAAGCGGCGTAGGTCTCATTTTTTCAGAGAAGCCAATCCCTCGAGAGCCCGCAACGCTTCGATGGGCACCATCCACACGGTCGTATTCGATTGGTCCGAACTGAGATCATTGATGCTCTGGAGCGTACGCAGGTGCAGCGCACCGGGGGTCTTGGCCATCATCTCGGCCGCTTTGGTGATGTTCTCGGCCGCGGCCAGCTCGCCTTCGGCATTGATGATGATCGCCTGCTTCTCGCGCTGGGCTTCGGCGACTTTCATGATGGTGCGGCGCAGCGATTCAGGCAGCACGATGTCTTTGAGCTCGACTGATTGCACGTCCACGCCCCAGGCATCCGATACCTTATCCACGGTGTTTTTAATCTTCTCGCTCAATTCGTGTTTCTTGCCCAAGAGCTCATCGAGCGTCACCTCACCGATCATGTTGCGCATCGTCGTCTGGGCCAAGAGGCTCACGGCGTACAGATAATTCTCCACTTCGATGACGGCCCTCGAGGCATCGATCACTTTGAAGTAGAGCACGGCATCGATTTTCACGGGGATATTGTCCTTCGTGATCGCTTCCTGATCGGGGATATCCACCGTCTTCACGCGGATATCCACTTTGATGAGGCGTTGGAAGACCGGGATGATGACATGCCAGCCTGGCTCCCATATCTTGGAATACTTGCCGCGCGTGAAGAGAATGCCGCGCTCGTACTGGTTAACCTGGCGGATGCAAGCGCCGAGAATGACGATGAGAGGAACAAGAAGGGCGAGGAGAGACATAGTGAGGATTGGAGTGAATGAGACAAGCAGAGTGTACAGTGAAAAGGCAGGAATGTGAGAAAAGTTAGAAAAGTGAGAAGGTAAAACAAAACCCAACATATCTTTTCTTGCATTTCTCACTTTTTCTCACCTTTCTGCCTTCCATCACGGATTGTTTCCACCATCTCCACGATCTCCCTGAATTCCTCCGGCTTCAGCGAGGCGCCGCCGATCAACCCGCCATCCACATCGGGACAGCGCAGAAAATCTTTGGTGTTCTTGGCGGTCATCGATCCTCCGTAGAGGATGCGCGTGGCCGCTCCCGCAGCTCCCAGCTGCAAACGGATGAGGGCATGAATATCTTGGACATCCTCTGCCGCCGGTGTTTTGCCGGTGCCGATCGCCCAGGCAGGTTCGTAGGCGACGATGCTGCCGCTTGGCAATCCTTCCAATTGCGCTTTCACAATCTCTTTCGTTTCCCCCGCATTCCGTTCGTTCTCCGTCTCTCCGATGCAGACGATGGGGATCAGCTTCGCCTGGAGTGCCGCCGCAGCTTGTGCGAGGACATCGGCCGTAGTTTCTCCGTGGAATTTCCTGCGCTCCGAGTGTCCGCAGAGGACGTATCGGCAGCCGCTATCCGCCAGCATGGTCATGCTTACATCCCCTGTATGGCCTCCATTGTCCGCGGCACATCCGCACTGTGCTCCCACGTGCAGCTTCGCATCCATGCATCGCTGCAGATGAAGGAAAGTGGGGAAAACGATGACATCGATGCCGGTGCGTGGCCGATAGGGGGAAGCGGGCGCATCGAACCCCGCGGGAGGCGGATGCATCTTCCAGTTGGCGGCGATGAGTCGTCGTCGGTCCATGTGCGGACTCTACCAGAGCCTGCCGCACTGCTTAAGCCGTCTTTTTCGTTCGTTGTTTTTTCGCGGTGCGACGGCAGGGTGGTGAAGAAGGCGGGGGAGCAATCTCCTGCCAGGCCGCTGTTGCTCAGGGCCCAGAGACCTGCCACGGGCGCAGAACCAAGCCCGCCGATGCATGATAGTCGCATTGCCTTGCTTGCGATGATCGCTGTATCGTTTTTGCATGAAGACCGTGCGCGTCGTATTGGCGACCGATCATGCCGGCTACCGGCTGAAAGAATCCATCAAGAAGCATTTGTTTGAGCAAGGCATCGATGTGATGGACGAAGGCACGTTTTCGGAAACACCCGTCGATTATCCGGCGATTATACGCAAAGCGTGTGCCGTCGTTTTGGAGCAGGGAATCCCAGGTATCATCTTTGGCGGGAGCGGCATCGGCGAATCGATCGCCGCCAACAAAGTCCGCGGCATCCGCGCGGCACGTTGTCTTACTGCCCAAGACGCCCGCCTCTCTCGCCGGCATAACGATGCGAATGTGATGAGCTTGGCAGGCAGGATGCTCGACGCGGATCTGGCAAATGACATGGCAGACGTCTTTCTCTCCACCGATTTTGAAGGAGGACGGCACATCGCGAGAGTGAATGATCTGGAGCCGGCGTGAGCGGGAATGCGAACAGTCGGATGTAGAATGGAGAAAATCCCTCTGCGCTATCCACATTCAATATTCAACATTCTCGTTCGTTGCTAGCATGGCGCCATGCCTCGTCCACTCCTCATCACGCCGTCCATTCTTTCCGCCGACCTCGGGCATTTGCAGCAAGAAGTGGAGAGCATCGAGCAGTATGCCGATTGGCTGCAGGCGGATGTGATGGACGGGCACTTCGTGCGCAACCTCAGCTTTGGCGCGCCGGTCATCCGCTGCATCAAGACTCCGTTGCCGCTTGATATTCATTTGATGGTGAGCAATCCGGCCGATCGTATCGCAGAGTTTCTTGCCGTCGGCGCGCGCCATATCACGTTCCATGCCGAAGCGGTGCAGAAGACTGCGGACCGCCATGCACTCATCGAGACTATCCGCAAAGGCGGGGCGACGGCAGGTATCGCGATCAATCCGCAGACACCGGTTTCGGCGATCAAGGATGTGGTCGGGGATGTCGATCTTATTTTGGTGATGTCGGTGCATCCCGGTTTCAGCGGACAATCGTTTCTCCCGGATGTGCTTGCGAAGGCGGAAACGTTGCGCGCAGCGTATCCTGCTCTGATGATTCAAATGGACGGTGGTATTGATGATAAAGCGGCTGCCCTCTGTCGCCGCGCGGGTGCGGATAATTTGGTCTCCGCCAGCTATATCTTCCAGGCCGCCGACCGCGCCAAGGCAATCGCTTCCCTTCGCAGTGCATGAGGAGCCGCGGGATCGTTTTCGGCGTCTGTTTGCTGATGGGTGCATGCGCTGTGCAGAATGCGACGAAAGACACGTCGTCATCGTCATCATCTTCCTCATTGAGTGCCGTTTCATCATCGGCACTGCTGAAAACGACAGTGCTCTCACTGGTTTCGCAGAGCGGGGAACGTCTACGTATTCAAGCTGAGATCGCACGCACCCCTGTCGAGCAGGAGCGGGGACTGATGGAAAGAACCTCGCTTGCGCACGATGCAGGCATGCTCTTCGTATTCGATGCCGCGCGCATGGAAACATTCTGGATGAAGAACACGTTGATTCCGCTCGATGTTCTGTTCTTCGATGCGTCCGGCTCGTTCGTGTCCGTCCAAACCATGCAGCCGTGCCATGCCGATCCCTGCTCATTGTATCCGTCGACAGGTCTCGCCCTCGCCGCATTGGAAGTACGGGCGGGATACGCGAAAGAGCATAGAGTGGGGAAAGGGTGGGCGCTGCAGCAATGAACAATCACCAACCACCAAGTTTTACTGGTGCTTGGTCATTGTATGATTGGTGATTCATCCTCTGTTGTATATCTTCCTCAAATTCCTCTCGATCCGTGCAGGCACATTCGCCTCCGTTGGAATCTGGAATGCATCGCCGGTCATCCGTTCGTAGAGCTCGATATATTTGGCCGCGAGCATCAGGCGCACGTCATCGGTGATGGCGGGCTTGGGGCCGCCGTATTCGAAGCCTTGGCCGCGCAGCCACAGGCGGAAGAATTCTTTGTCCAGGCTTTCGGGATCCTGGCCGTTTTTCATGCGTTCCTCATACGTCTGCGCGATCCAGTAGCGCGATGAATCGGGCGTATGCACTTCATCGCCGATCGTGATCACGCCACCGGCATCGAGGCCCATTTCGTATTTGGTATCCACCAAAATCAGCCCGCGCTTGGCGGCGATCTGCTGGCCCTTCTGGAACAGCGCCATTGCCCGATCGCTCATCTCATCCCATTGCTTCTTGGTCGCCAGCCCGCGTGCGACGATGCCCGCCGGATCGATGAGTTCATCCTCTTCCGCTTTCGTGGTGGGCGTGATGAGAGGATGGTCGAATTTCTGGTGCTTGGTCATGCCTTCCGGCAGCAGGTTGCCGCAGAAGTTCCGTACGCCTTTATTGTAATTCACCCATGCGGACGTGCCGGTCGAGCCCGTCAGATAGCCGCGTACGACGATCTCCACTTTGAACATCTGTAAATTCTTGGCCACCATCACGTTGGGGTCGGGCATGGAGAGCACATGCGTGGGCATCACGTCCTGGATCTGCGAAAACCACCAGTTGCTGATCTGGGTGAGCACCTGGCCCTTGAGCGGGATCGTGCACCATTGAATATCGAAAGCGGATTGACGATCGGTGGCGATGAGTATCCGATCGCGGTCGTTTGGGAAGTACACGTCACGCACTTTCCCGGCATATTTTTCGCCCAGGAACGAAAAATTTGTTTCGGAGAGGGTGGTGGAAAGAAAAGGCCGCAGCAGCTGTGTGTCGAGCATGCTCCTATCATAATGCATCATATGGCCCGCGCAACAAGCAGGTGAAAGTTGCATCGTCGCGCATCTCCTCTTAGGATACGCATCGAGAAGTCCGCGCGTGCGGCTTCGTCTTCCCCTTTGTGCGTATGGATACACTGCCTCCTTCGTATTCTCCCGCGAAAAAGAAAACGCCCAAGATGCGCTCGCTCGCGTTCCTGGCCATCATCGCGTTGGCCATCCTGCTCGTCGTCGTCGATATGCGCCGCCGCGCCGCGGAGACGCAGCTGGCGCAGCTCACCATGAAGTACCAACAAGACACGGGCAATCAGGCCCAGAACCAGCAGGCTGCGCAGAAAATCGTCGACCAAGTGGGGAAGCTCATCCAATTGCCCGCCGGCGTGCAGCCTACGGTTGCCACCATCGTGGACGTGGATGCGCTGCGCAAACGCAATGCGTTTTACGACAAAGCCAAGAACGGCGATTACCTCATCGTCACGCCGGACCGCGCCATTCTCTTCGATGCCAAAGCCAACGTGATCATCGATGTCGTCCCCGTGCAGATCCAGGCGCCGGCGGATTCGAGCTCTTCCGCGGCCCGCAAAGCAAAAGCGACCGGCACGCTGTCATCGCAATAAGGTTGCCTCACGGCGTTGTTTCAACGTGAGCTGCTTCCATCACCCGCTCTTTGGCGGAAGATAAATCCATGGGAGAGGATGTAGTTCCACACGGTCACGATGACGATGGCGATCAGTTCTGCGATGAAATAGTGCATTCCCAAGGCATGGAGGCCGGATGCGAGGAGTGTATTGAACACGATTGCCGGCCCGTAGACCGCGATGAATTTTATCGCTTGCGATCCGTGATCCCCGCTTTGGTCACGGAACGTGAAATATTTATTGGCGAAGAAGACGAAGATGACCGAGAGAAGATTGGCAGCGAGGAACGCAACGGGATGCGCGAGATGGAAAAAAGAAACGAAGACGGAGAGTGAGAGCAGGTTGATGGCCGCGCCGATGCCTCCGCTCACCGCAAACCGCAGCCCCTGCGAGGCATGCTTGCGGACGACGGGATGATGGAAAATTTTTTGCATTGGCTGGAGGGTACTGCAACCCAGAGAGTTCTTCCACTGCCCTCCTTTCGTTGCCAGTTTTCCTTATGGATCGCATCATAGATGATGGAACCGGCAACAAGCGAGCGAGCAACCGGCACTTTCTTCTGACATATCTTTCTCCAGATTCTTCAGGAGAAGAATTTCAGGAGCCGGATCACTCCCATCTTCGCCGCTTGCTTGTGGGCTGATACATTCGTGCGCTGCTGGATATCGTCGCGATGCCGGTGGTAGTACTCATATGCTTTCCACAGCATCTCTTCGTTGGTCAGTGTCGGTTTCCAGACGAGCTTCTGCTTGATCTTTGCGGTATCGAACAAGAAATCCTCCGCGATCATCTTGTACTGGTAGGGCCCGAGCGGCGAAAGGCCCAGCGCATACGCGATTTTCATGAGAGGGATGGCGATGCTGCGGGGGAAATTGGCCACGCGCGCACCCGTACCGGCTTTACGGACGACGGTCTCATATACTTCTTTGAATGAGCGGACATCGTCAGAGCCGATATTGAAGATATCGGTTCCCGGATAACCGATCGCCCGGATGCAGGCATCGGCCAAGTCTGGGGCATAGATGAATTGATAGACATTCCTGCCGCCGCCCACGACCCACACTTTTCTGCCTTCGTCGATGAACGCGAAGAGGATCGAGAGCAGTCCCAGGCGGCCGCTATCGATGATGGTGGGGCAGCGCAAGACGATGGTGTCGAATTTGTCCCGGTATGAAAGCAGGATTTTCTCCCCTTCCCATTTGGATTGTCCGTAGATTTCCACGGGATGGGGTATATCTTCCTCCGTCACGGGCCGGCCGAAGGCTTCGCCCCACAGGCAATTGCTCGAGGTGAAAATCACCTTGGGCACGCCAAACTCCGCCGCGCATTCGGCCACCACCCGCGTGCCATCCACATTGGAGGTCCAGAGCATCTGCGTATCCTTCGCCGCGTGCGCCAGAATGGCGGCACAGTGAAAGACGGCGCGGAAGCGATGCTCCGCAAAGATTTTTTGCATGAGCGCGCGGTCCCGGATATCGCCGCGGATGCAAACGCACCCCGCAGGGGCATCGGTATCTTCCTCCAGATCGATACTCACGCAGGCGTACCCTCTTTCCATCAGGATCCGCTTGAGCAAGCTTCCGAAGAATCCCGCGCCGCCGGTGATGAGGACGGTTTCCATGCCTGCATGATCACATAGAACACCCGTCGAGACGAGAGAAGACAAGCTTGTCCGTCTTTGTGATACGTTGTGTATTTGCTACCATCATGGCCGTTGCTATCTCTGTGACTATCCCTCCCGCATACCGGCAGAAAATCCAATCGCCCTTTTTTTTGTGGTCGTCCGTGGCAGCGGTGCTTTTTCTGTTGCTTTTGCAGGCCCATTTTCCATGGTGGCGTACTCATTTGCAGGCGGACGTCGGCGCCTTCTATAACCGCAGCGCCTACTTTTTTCCCCATGGTTCTTGGCAAGGCATGGGCTATGACGAGTATCAGCCGGGCGCACTGATCTATTTCGTGCTGATCGGATTTCTTTCCTTTGCACCCGGCAGCTTCGACGCGTTCATCACGATGACGATCATGATGAATGTGTTGCTCATTATCGCGCATGTGCTGTTTTTTCTCCGCACCGGTCCCAAATGGGCACCGCTTACATTTGTTTTACTCACTGCAGCTGCCGGTCCCATTCTCCTCTTTCGCTTCGAGCTGCTGGTCAGCTTGGTTGTGCTGTGGGCTTGGAGACTTTTTCAGCGTAAACAGTTGTTCTTCGCCGCATTTCTGCTGGGTATTGCGACGAGCATCAAGCTGTATCCTCTCATTGTGCTGCCGCTCGTGGCGGGTGAGCTGCTGCGCAAAAAAAAGTGGGCCGATACGGTCATGGTGATCGGCTGTTTCTCCGCCGGCGTTGCTTTTCCCATCGTGCTGACGGTTGCGTATGGGTTCTCGTTC
>DAISLF010000011.1:0-12161 GCA_036820585.1 Candidatus Peribacteria bacterium
CGATCGCCCCTGCCGACGAGCTCCAGCTGGGCCAGACCGCCATCGCCATCGGCAATGCGCTCGCTGAATTCCGCAATACCGTGAGCGTGGGCGTCGTCTCCGGCCTCGAGCGTTCCATCACCGCGGGCGGCGGGCTCACGGGGAGCACCGAACAGCTCAACCAAATCATCCAGACCGATGCAGCCATCAATGAAGGAAACTCCGGCGGACCGCTTTTAAGCAGCGCCGGCCAGGTCATCGGCATGAGTACGGCCATCGCATCCGGCGGGCAGAACATCGGCTTCGCGCTGCCGGCATCGGAGCTACGTCGCGTGCTGGAGAGTTACCAGAAAAACGGCCGCGTATGTCGGGCTGCGCTACGTACCCATCACCGCGGACGTGCAAGCGCAGGAAAAACTCGCGTATGATTACGGCGAATGGGTGGCAGGCGGACAGACATCCATGGAGCCTGCCGTCATCCCCGGGTCGCCGGCCGCAAAAGCGGGCATCGTTACAAATGACATCGTGCTGGAAGCCGACGGGCAGAAGTTGACCGCGGATGTCTCCCTCTCAAGGCTCGTCGAAGCGAAAAATCCCGGGGATACCATGACGCTCAAAATTGCGCACCAGGGAAAGGAAAAAACAGTGACCGTGACCCTGGCGGAAGTGCCGGCACCGTACGCTGAATAACCAAACGTCAATCACCAATGATCCGGATGATCACTGGTGATTACGTCATGAGTGCTTGATGACTTCTCCTTTATTTCGCCAACGCCGCGTCAATGGCGGTCTTGAAGTTTGCGAAAGGAACAGCGCCGATGAGCGGCGTGGATTCCTTCGTCTTCAGGTTATACACGAAATTTCCCGGCGTTCCGTCCACCCCTGCGGCGGTGGCGGCGGTTTCGGAATTCTGGACTTGCTTCTGGTATTTGCCGCTGTCGAGGCAGCTCTGGAATTTCGTCACATCCACGCCTGCCTGTTTGGCGGCAACCGGCAGCTGATCGAGCGCGAAGCCCGTGCCATTGCTGGTGGTATGCGAGAAAACGTAGTCGTTATATTTCCAGAAGGCGTCATTGCCGCCGAGCTCGGCGATACATTCGGATGCCTCCGCTTCCTTTTGCGCATTCTGGTGGAAGCTCAAAGGGAATTGGCGGTAGACCCACATCACTTTGTCGCCGTAGGTCTGCATGACCTGCTGGTAGGTCGGGAAGACGCTCTTGCAAAAGGGACACTCGAAGTCCGAATATTCAATGACGGCGACCGTCGCGTCTTTGTTGCCGCGAATGTGATCCGTTTTGGGATCGATGGGCGGCACCGGCTGTGCGGCAGGAGGTGTCGGCGTAGGCGTGGGAGCGGTAGGCGCCGACGGGGCGCTGGGCACCTGAGCTATTTGTGCGCTCGAGCCGCTCTGCCAGCGGGCGGCGCTGTAGCCGATGATGAGACCGACAATGCCGAGCGTCAGAGCCAGGCCTGCGATGACACCGAGAAGAAATCCGACCGTCACGCCGGGAACGGCGGTGACGATAGGCGCTACGGGAGCGCGGCGCGGCTTTTCGGGCATCGACGCACCCATGGAAGAGGAAGGAGAGGGAGTCATGAGAGAAAAGAAAAGAAAAATAAAAGAAGGATAACAAATCTTTCTATTGCCGCAAAACGATCATGGATAGAGCGCAGGCATCGCCTGGCGGACGAACATCGCAGAGGCGGCAAGGCGGGGTTTCTGGAGAGAAATGAGGCGAAAGCAAAGAAAGAGCGGCCATAGCCGGCGCAGATGACTGTTGGGTCGTCAGCAAAGCACCCAGCGGCGGCGCCGCCTGGGACAATCGCGGTCCGGGAATGCAAGGAGCACGGGAATCGGGCGTTGAATCCTGCGGAGCCACCGACACGATGCAACGATGGCAATGGAGCGGCGACATAGGCAATACCGGCGTCATCAGCATCAGCATCTGCGCTTGTTGCAACGATGGCAGAGCGGACGCGTGGGTCACGGGAGACAAGAGCGCTTGCCCGAGCAATGCATAAGCAACGATGGCGATGGCAAGCAAAGACTTCATACGCGTGGCTCCTTTGTACACGGGGCGTGAAGAGCTGTCTACGACAGGGAAACTAGACATTTTTTCATTCCCTTACGCGTTCCATGCGCATGGCGCTTTTACGATTGGGCAATCGTGATCGTCCGTGCACTCGCCCGTCCGCTCCAGATACCCATGGCCCGTACTTCGAAGGTGCCGCCGTTCCCCGGAGGCGCGATACCCGAGAATCCTACGTTGCCTGCACCATCCGCAGCCGTCATCATCATCATCATCATCATCATCTTGTTGCCTGCGATGAAAAAGTCCACCGGCTCCTGAGGAGCGAAACCCGTGCCGCTGACGCCGAAAGATCGGCTGCCCGGAAGATAATACGTCGAGGGAGAAATCTGCGGATAGAATTGTCCGACTGTCATCGTGATCCCCACATCAGCATCGCTCTGCATGCCATGCATTTGGAAGCTCTGAACACTTTCGCCCCATGCGAAGGGGACAGTCACCACATTGGATTCAGTCAGATCGCCCGCATCGTCGGCGGTGAATGTCGCTACGATCATGCCGTCTTTCACCAGCCGGATGCTTTCATGCGGCGCGAACGAGTGTCCGAAAAATCCCAGCGGCTGGCCGGGCAGTATGTAATAGGCGGATGGACCGCCGGTGGGATAGAAGCCGCTTTCATAAAAACTCGCGGTCTGCGTTCGTCCCGATGCCTGGCCGCGCGCATACACCGGATACGATCCGGGCGCCATCGACGGCACGGTGATGGGCGGAGCAATGAAATTGCCATCCGCATCGGTCGTCGTGCTCACCACGGCGGCGCCGAGGGAGGCATAGAGCAGTTCTTGCGGACCGAATCCATGCCCCTGCACGATCAACATGCTGCCGGGCGTGCCGGCGTACGTATTCAGAAAAATGCTACTTGGCTGATTCGCCCATGCGCGAACAATAGGAGAGGAGAATACGGCAAGAAGAGCCAGGGAGAAGCCAGCCGCCGTCATCAATGCTTTTTTTGAAGAAGAAGTCATGGGAAAAGCGCAGAGGAAACAAAAAATATTCTGCGAAGCGAGACTCCATTTGGACGACGGCGGGCTTGCGACTGCCTTACGGATTTTTCGCAGAGAACGAGAATGTTGCATATTCCCTTCCGGGGAAGCCGGCGGGTCCGTATGGATGAGCTGTCAAAAAAACGGCAATTTTCCTTTGCACGCCGCCTGCCGGTGCTACGCTTCGGCCTTGCGGCGCTGCCGCCCTCCCTTTTTTCCCGTTCTTTTTGTCTATGTCCCCCTCGCATCATCTCGTTCGCATCTACGTGAATTTGTCGCAGCAGGTTGACGATGCCGTTCCCATGCGCACTCCCGCGGCACCGGACAGAGCAAAGCCCCCGGTTACGAGGGGCTATATCGGCATTGAGGGACGCACGGCTCCTTGTACGCGTTTCCTCCTGGGCAATGCCTATTCGTCCCAAGCGAGCGGCGTCGAAATTCTCGAGGTGGAGCAGGGGAGTCCTGCCAAAGAAGCGGGGCTCTGCCGGGGCGATATCATTTTGTCACTCGGCGGCGAGGAAGCGCAGACCGTGGAAGAACTGCGTTCCATTATGACAACATTGCCAATCGATGCGCAGGCACTCGTGAGTGTTCTGCGCGAGGGAGCATTGACCACTTGCCTGATCACCCCTTCCAAGCGCCCGCAGTTGGCGATCTGACTGCTCTTTGCTACAAAAAACGCATCCCGATGGCGAGATGCGTTTTGGCGCAATCCGCAATACTTACGAAATGGTGATGGTGCCCCTCATGTCGCGGTGGCCGGGTCCGCAGGGGACCGAACAGCGGAAGGAAAACGTTTCTGCCTTGTCGGTGGGAATGGTAACGTCTTTCGTCTCATCCGCGGCGATGGGAACATTGATCCCAAGATCGGCGACCATGAAGCCGTGACTGCCCGATAGTCCCTTGAGATGGATGACGACCTTCTCGCCTTTCTTGATCGCGATGACATTCGGCATGAATTTGAAGCTTTCCACGGCCACGTCGATCACGCGCGCATCCGCCGATGGCGGGCCGGCATCCGCCGACGCAGATGCTCCCTGCGCCGATGAAGCGTGTTGCATCGCATTCGGCGGAGAGCCCGTGGAATTCTGATCCATCGTGACGGAGCTCTGCGCGCCGTCCGTCATGGCGGAAGATGTGCCGTCCCCCGTCATGGCATCGATGGAAGAAGAGGAAGACGTATCGGGAGTGCCCGTCGTGCTAGTCGAAGAATTGCAAGCCGCCAGGAGCAAGAGAGTGCCGCACGCAGGCGCGAGTAGTACTGCTTTTTTCATGAGGAAAGGGTTGAAGAGAAGAAGTAAAAATGAGCGTGCCTACGATGCACGCAGAGAACGCGAAGAGTCTAGTGACCTGCCATTAAGATCAGATTCAGGAGTACAATGGCATCCAGATGTGCCGGTTGGTAAGCCTTAACCGCATCTTAATCCGCGAGCCCTACCATTCGTCCGATGCATATCCTCCTCATCGAAGACCAGCAAAAACTTGCCTCCAATATCAAGCAGTATTTGGAATCCGACACGTACGCGGTGACGATGACCCATGACGGCAAAGATGGATTTGAAAAAGCGATGATGCAGGATTTCGATCTGGTGATTCTGGATATCAATTTGCCGGGCATGGACGGCTACCTGGTGTGCTCGATGCTGCGCGAGCATAAGAAAAATATGCCCGTTCTCATGCTCACCGCGCGCACGACGCAAAAAGAAATCGTCCATGGACTCAATATCGGTGCGGACGATTATCTCACCAAACCTTTCGATTTGGAGGAATTATTGGCGCGCGTCCGTGCGCTTCTGCGGCGCAAGCCCGAGCAGAAACAGCCCATCCTGGGAGCAGCCGACGTGCAAGTGAACACCAACGCCCGCACCGTGACCCGCAAAGGGAAATCAGTGGAATTGGCGCCCAAGGAATACGCGCTGCTGGAATATCTTCTGCGTCACACGGGCATCGCCCAGGACCGGCCCTCCATACTGGAACATGTCTGGGGCAGCCGCGACGATCTGCTCTTCTCCCAAACGGTGGACGTGCACATCGCCTATTTACGGCGCAAGCTGGGAAAAGAACTCATTAAGACGGTGCCCGGGAAGGGATATCTCATTCCCGCTTGACTATGTTTCGCCGCATCAGCTTCCTGCTCGCCCTGCAATTCACGACCTTCGTCAGCTTGCTGCTGCTGATCAGCGGCTCGATATTCATCGTCACGGATTACCGCTTCTCACGGCGCATGTCCGATGATCAGCTCGCGCGGCAGACAAATGCGATCCTGGACCATCTGCCGCTCATGCTCGAAGACGTTTCGACGGTTCTCCAGCCGCCCCTGCGCGACCGCGTGCGCGTGTTGGACGCGGCGGGCAGGCCGATCTATACCGGCAATCTCCTCCGCGATGTCCCTTTTCAGCCGAGCGAAGCCGAGTATTCGGACGTGGGAACGCAGGGCGAGCAATTGCACATCATGACAACGCCGATCGTGGAAGCGGGCATGCTGGTTGGTTTTTTGCAGATCGGCAACAATCCGCCGCACATCAATGATCTGCCGGTGCGCGCATTCATTTTCCTGGTCATCAGCGCGCTCATTTCTATCCTCACGTTTTTCGTGGGACTTTTCTTTGCCAAGCGCAGCTTGAAACCAGCGGAAGAAACGATGCAGCGCCTGGAGCAGTTCACCCAGGATGCCAGCCACGAGCTGCGCACGCCATTGGCGACGCTCGGTTCGTCGCTGGACTTATCGCTGAAAACCAAGAATTACCGCGAAGGAATCGTATCGGCCAAAGAGGATTTGCAGCGCATCGCCATGCTCATCGAGCGCCTGCTGGAGCTGGCGCGTCTCGATAAGCTGGCACTCGTGGAAGAACAGGCTGATTTGGGCGAGCTTGTGCAGCGTACGATCGCGGACCATGCCCATCTCGCGCGCGAAAAAGGAATCAATATGGAGCAAACCCTCGGCAAAAAAGTGCTCGTGACGGGGGACCAGATGCTCCTGCTCCAGCTCTTCGGCAATCTCCTCTCCAATGCCATCAAGTATACGCCCGGCGGAGGCACGATCCGTCTGCAACTCGATAAACGCAGCCTGACGATCAGCGATACGGGCGTGGGCATTCCGGCGGCGGCACTCCCTTCGATTTTCAATCGTTTCTATCAAGTGGATGCTTCGCGTTCGCATGGCGGTTTTGGTCTTGGACTGGCTCTTGCCAAACGTATCGTCGATCTGCACGGCTGGACCATCGCGGCAGCGAGCGAGGAAGGGAAAAGCTCTACGTTTACGATCGGTTTCCACGCAAAAGAATCCCCCAAGAGAACGTCTTAATCCGTCCTTAAGAGCAGTCAACCTACACTGGCGAGGTGAAAAAAATTGCGCTTCGTCTCTGGCCCGAGAGCTGGAAGGTGCGGGGACGCTCAGCATGATCATTCTGCGCTCGCTGTTGCCATCGGATCTCTCCAGCTACACGTTGGCCCTCTGCACCGATATGCCGCGCGCGCGATTCTTGCTCATCACTACCGCGGGACTTTCCCTCACGTCTCTGGGCTACGCGCTGTTCGGAAGCTTGCCGTTTCTGATTCAATTCGCCGCGAGTGCCCTGAGCTTCGTCTTGGCATTGCGTGTATGCGTCTGCGCGGAAAGAGGAAAGGGACCTGCATCGCAATCTGCGACGCGATGTTTTGATCTTGTCATAAATGACCATTTCCTTTTCATTCCTTCCCGGAGGAGGATCATTGCTAATGAAACATAATTATGTTATAATAAAAATGTATGGAAAAGCCACACACACAAACAATTCTGACGGTTTCTGGTATCAGCCTTGTCCTCGCAATCGGCGGCAGCTGTTTTTTGTTCTGGAAAGCCCATTCGCAGCAAGCCGTATGGCAGCAGTGGACCCAGCAGCTTTCCACGGCTGACCTGTGGCAGGGAAATGCCGCGCCGCCCGAGCTGACGCAGCAGGCGCAACGTCTGCAGACGCAGCTCGTAAAAAACAATATGCAGACTCCGGGCGTCGCCTCGCTGGCACGCGCCGTCCAAGGCAGGCAAGCATTGGAGCAGCGCGCGCTCGCCATCACGCTCGTACAAAAAGAGACGGGTGCAGCCGTATACTCCGGCAGCATCTTGCTCTCGCAGCATCCGACCTGGGTGCACGACAGTGGCACGGCTGTCTCCGCGAACTTCACGGTGGATCCCGCCATGGTGGAGCGTTCGCTGCGGCAGGGAGAAATCGCGGGATTGCCGCTGCTGCAGACAAGCACTGTTCTTTCGGCGCAGCTTGATGCAAAACAAGTGCTGCGCGCCACCGCGGACGGGATCGCGAAACCGGGATACGACATCGATATATCATCCGCTGCGGCGCACATCGCAGACGCATTCGAAAAAAATATACCCTCTCTCACGCTGCAGGGAACGTACAGCGAGCCCTCGGTGACCGTGCAAAAGCCGGATGGATCGACGCAAACATTGCAGCTCCTGGCCACGGGCTTGTCGGATTTCGCCGGCTCCACGCCGGGCCGCTTGTGGAATGTGCACAAAGCGATTGAGCAGCAGATACACAATGTGATGGTGAAAGATGGCACTGTTTTCTCACTCGTGGCAGCCCTCAATGCTCCCATCACCCTCGGCAAAGGCTGGAAGGAGGATCTGGGCCTCTTCGGCGGCGGCGCCGCAATGACGCCCGGGGCGGGCATCTGCCAATCCGCGACGACGCTCTACCGCGCAGCGTTGCTCGCGGGTCTTCCGATCGTGGAGAAGCGCAACCACAGTTTGTACGTATCGCACTACGAACTTTTCGGCATCGGTCTCGATGCGACCGTTTTCCCCAATGTGCATGACTTCCGTTTCCAGAATAACACCGGCGGCGATCTCTTGATCCAGGCCTATACGCAGGGAGATACCGTCATCGTACATATGTTTGGCAAAAAAGACGGGCGCAGCGTCTCCTTGGATGGCCCGTACTTCTTCAATAGCAAAAAACGTCCCGTGGCGCTGCGCGCTCTGGGCCGCAACGAGATCGGCTGGGTCCGCACTCTCACGGACGCCGATGGGTCACATCAAACGCAACCGCTCATCGCCACCTATGCCAAGCCGTTCCCGCGATCACTCACGGCGAAGTATGGCCCGCGGCAGTCGATCAAGCTGCTCGCAGAGGCCGTAGTGCCTCGAAACAATTAAGAAATTCAAACCGCGACGCGATTCGTTTCTTTGCGGATTTTCTGATCACACTCTGTAAAAGATGAATGCGCCGTGATGCAGTCATCTTTGCGGCGACAAGAGGAGAATATAGAATGTGCACGTTCCTCTCCCACTTCATGAAAAAATTCCCTTTGTTCGCCAGTATCGGCATCGCATTGCTGATCCTCAACGTCTTACTCACGGCCCTCGTATACGTGCGGCTCGCGCAAGGGATTCCCGCCGCCGACTCCTGGAATACGCAAACCGGGCAGATTTCGCTCTCAAGACTCACTCTCGGAGGGAAAATCATGCCGCAACTGGCGGTCAAAAGCATGATGCTCAACGGCGAGAACGTCCAAGTGACGTTCTGCAACAAAGGCAATACCGATGTGCTTCTTTTCCCGGCACGCATCCGGGTCAATGGCATCAAGCGCGATTTTGAAATCGGGGATGCGCGCGCTGCGCACGCCTGCGCGACGCATTCGTATGGCATCGATACCTGGGGCCTCAGCTTCGAACCCGGCAGTACGCTCAGCGCGCTCGCCATCATCGACCCCGATAATATCTTTGGAGGGGGCAACTTGACGTTTCCGTCGAACGGATCCACCTTCACGGTGCCCGTGTATCCGGGGCCGTATCTGTCGGTGCGCAGCATCCTGGTGAAAACATCCGCGCTGCAGGCGACATTCTGCAACCTGGGCACCGTGGATCTCCCCAATTTTCCCGCGCGTATCACGCTCAATGGCATCGACCGCTCGTTCGATATCCCTTCCGCGTATAAAGTGGGCACTTGCGCGACCATGAGCTGGCCATACACGCAGTGGGGCATCCCTCCGACGCCCGGCACTACCTATACCGCCACTATCCTGCTCGATCCGAATAATACGTACCAGGAAACGAATAAATACGATGATGCAGCGACCATTACCGGTACGCCGTAAGGTTTTCCTTGTCTCTGTATTCCGGGGCTCACCCAGTCTTTTTTCATGACCCATCCTATCGTCCATCGCTGGCAAAGACTGACTGTCATTTTCCTCTTCCTCGGTTTTTTTGCCATCAGTGCCTTGATGTATGGCTCTGCATTGCCACGCGCTTTCATCACGCTCAACGACGCGGAGCTGGTGTACCAGAATCCCATCGTCGTACAGCACTTTTCGTTTTCTGCGGTCCAGGCGGCCTTCAGCCGGTTCGATCCCGAGCTGTACATTCCCTTCACGTTTCTTTCGTACCAAGCGGACTGGTGGCTGGGCGGCGGATCGGCCGTGTTGTTTCATGCAACCAATGTGTTGCTGCATACCCTCAATGCATTGCTTGCCGCATGGCTTCTTATTCTACTGAGTAAAAAATGGTGGATCGGACTTCTGGGCGGCCTTCTCTTCCTTGTCCATCCCCTCAACGCCGAAGCGGTCTTATGGATTGCGGCACGCAAGGATCTGCTCAGCGCCTTCTTCGGTCTTTGGACGCTCATCGCCTATTTTTTATATCTGCGCGGGCAGCGCAAAGTATGGCTCTATGCCAGCATCGTGCTCTTCCTCTTCGCGCTCCTTGCAAAAGTGGAAGTGATTTTGCTGCCGCTCCTGCTCCCGCTTGCCGACTGGAAAGAAGAACGGCCATGGCATGCATCACTCTTCACGGAAAAAATTCCCTATGTTCTTTTGAGCATTCTCCTGGGCATCGTCGCTCTGGTCGGGAAGAAAGAAGTGCTGTCATCATCCAGCATAACCGCGAAGATCGTCCTCAGTCTGCAGAGCGCCGTCTTCTATCTGAAGCAATTTTTTCTACCGCGCAATTTCTCGCTCTATTACCCCTTTTTGCATTCGCCGTCTTTCTGGTCCACGGATGTATTCATCTCCATCGTTGTGTCGTTCTTCTGCATCTTTCTTATTTTTCTCTCGCTGCGCTGGACGAAAGACATTCTCTTCGGTGGTGCGTTCTATCTGGCTGCCATTCTCCCGAGCTTCACCAATCTGGCCAAAGGCAACGACTATCTTCTGGGTGCGGACCGTTACGCCTATCTGGCCACCATCGGCCTTGTCTTTCTCTGTCTTTCTCTGGGCAGCCTCTGCTGGCAACGCTATGGACAACTTTTCGGTTCCCTCCTCATCTGGGCGAGCCGGATAATCGTAACGAGCATCATATGCTTCCTGGGGTTCTCTGCCCATCAACAAACACGCTGGTGGCAGGACAGCATCGCGGTCTACCAGCATGCCATCGCTTTGTCACCGCAATACTACCGTCCATATTACGATTTAGGCATCGCATTGGACGATAAAGGTATGATCGATAACGCCATCATTGCGTATAAAAAATCTCTGATGCTTTCGTCAGAGTATCCGCTCACCTATGTCAATCTCGGGCGCGATTATTATTTGCAGGACCAACGTGATGCGGCGCGCAAGGCCTTCGGGCAGGCACTCGCGAAGGATCCGCATTTCGCGATGGCTTCATTCGATCTCGGCATCATCGATAACGAAGTCAATGCGTACGATGCAGCGAAAAAGGAATATGAATCGGCCATCGCGGATGATCCGACTTTTTTGGATGCCCGGCTCAATCTTTCAAAAATGGAAGCTGATCACGGCGATGCTGCGGCAGCAGTGGAACAATTGAAACAAGCACTCGCACTGGATCCGCATAACCCGCAAACACTTTCATTGGCCGTACTTTTCCTTAAGCAGGGGATTATTCAAACGGATGGGGGATCATAATCACGAAAGAAGTCACAAAATTTTCTGCGGCAATGGAATTCAAATTTCGAGCTTCACTGAAGCACATGTGAAACCTAGTCACTGCATTTCTCCAGCAACCAGGTATGCTTCATATCATTTGGCTCTGAATCTCATGCGATAACGGGCTGCATGAAGCCCGTCGGGCTGTACGGATCGAGACGGCGGTATCTCTTTTGTCCCTCGAGCGTTTCGTCGATCAGCCGGCCCTGTCGGGGGACAGGATACTCCCTCGACGGGAAGCAATGCTTCGGACACTTCATTCGGAGCCGTTACCGGCTCTTCCATCAAAGAGAGCGCATCGTAGACCATGCGTCCGGTGCACCCATCGCTTTTGCCGAGAGAGACGATGAGGAGGGAAGCCATCCCTGCACCGCTCCTTCTTCTTTGGTTTTGACGCAAGATGCGTCGCATCCGTCACCTGACTATGTTGCAGGGACAATCAAGAAGAATGTCCCCAAGCTCGATTTCAAAGCAGTCGGCCAATCTTCGGTCAATGTAAACTATCTGGAAATCGTGAATCTTTCGGGGAAGGCCGTTTCCATCGATCATCTCGCACTGCGCATGAAAGGCGATGAGGAACCCTTCGCCGTTCTGACGCGAGGAGTGACTATCGAGACGCAAGCCTTCTACAGTCACCAAAAGCCCGGCGTGCCTCTCTTCACGGTCAAAGCCGATCAGTTGAAGGATATCTCGTCGATGTCGTTCTGAGGACCCTGACGCAAGGGGCAGTCGTCGGTGAGCCCATTCTCCTGAACGTGAGTTCAGCCACAAGCGATCCAGCTGTCCATGGTTCATACGGCAAACAAGATCTGGCGCAAAACGATGGATCGCATACGACCGGCGTCATCAAGATCAATCCATCGCCGGTTGATGGATCGAACCAGCCTATCGCCTCCAATGTGGGCTTTGTCGTCGCTCCCACTACCAATGGTGGAGGAGACGATCGGGGCAATGATCACGAGGGGGACACACATTGAATGTTGGAAGGAAAGAACAACAAGAACCGCCCGGGCGGTTCTTGTTTGTGAAGCTGGGCAGACACTTGCTGAAGTTGTGTAAAAGAGACTTCTTTTCATAATCGTCTTCCCGCGACAAAAACCTCGAATCCTGCTTGGGTCCCTTGGGTACTCTTGAATTGCTAGACACTTCCCTTCAGGAGATTTGGATATGGTAGAATCTCTTTGCTCGCTCTGCCTATGTCTGAGAACCATGTCAGTCACGGCCGATT
>DAISLF010000012.1:0-12134 GCA_036820585.1 Candidatus Peribacteria bacterium
CTCGAATGCTACCGCGTTCTCCTTTGTCGATCTGCAGGATACCTTCAATACCGGCTCCCAGACGATCAGCGCCTCGGGCAAAGACAGCGGGAACAACACGCATATCCAGGTTATCGCAACGACCTGTAACCCCGCAGCAAATGTGACGACCACGGTTTCCGCGGGTGGCGGTGGACGCGCCTTCCTTGCGGCAGGGACGAGCAAGAGCAGCACTGCAAGCATGTCTTCTTCCTCCAGCGCTGCACAAGAATCTTCCTCCACGGTTCCCGGCTCTACCCTCTTCTCCGATGTGCCCAAAGACGCCTGGTTCGCTTCCTACGTTTCTTCTCTCACCAAGGCAGGGATTGTCTCGGGCTACAAGGACGCGCAGGGAAATCTCACCGGACAATTCAAGCCGGGGAACAATGTGACGCAGGCCGAGATCCTCAAGATGGCGCTGCTTGCTGCAGGCAAGAGCGGGAGGGAGGGTATTCCCAAGAACCTCTCGGCCAGGGGAGACTGGTCTGCTCCCTATGTGAATGAAGCAGAGGATCTGGGCCTTTCGGTCTATGGTCCTTCCCTGGATATCCATCTGCCTGCTACGAGAGGACAAGTGGTCCAGACGGTCTTGGAAGCATTCCATGTTCCGATCACAGCAGGAGACAATCCCTTTCAGGACCTTCTTTCCTCCTCTCCCTTCGCAGCCGCCATGGAGACCGCAGCAAAGCTGCAGATCATCCAAGGAGACACCGATATCCAGGGTATGGCGAAAGGAACCGTGCGACCCAATGACCCGATCAACCGGGCGGAGGTGAGTAAGGTTATCGAACTGATGCGGGAGAAGAGGGGGAAGTGAGAAGTGATCGTGAGCCGCGATAGAAATGCTGCGGCTGAGCGCAGCCTGTCCCGTCCGAAAATTGGAAGAACCGATCTCTCATTAGGAAATCTGACTGCATCAGTAATCCCCTTTCTGTCCCGCACTGGCGGCTGCGGCGGCTGCAGCCGGATCCGTGATGTGGTACGCGCGGCGGTGCTGGTAAATTTTGGCGGCATGTTTCGAGGAAGTGCTCGCAGAAGCTGCAAGAGAAGACAATGTTTCGGAGGATGCATTCTGCGTTGCCGCCGCCGGGGCAAGGGATGATGCAGAGGCTTGAGAAGACACAGGAGATTCAGAAGAAGCAGCAGCATCAGAAGAATTGGCTGCAGACGAATCAACGGAACTCGCCGATGCCTCTTGGGATGAGGAAAACGAGGAGGTCGATATACACGCACTTGGGTTCCCCTCACAAACAAATCCCGGCTCAAGCGTGCACTGCGCGGAACAGCCGTCAGCGTTATTGGCATTTCCATCGTCACATTGCTCGCGCGCATCGATGCTGCCGTTGCCGCATACACCCGCGATCTGCTTGCACCTGCTCGGTTGTCCCATGCAGCTGAAGCCCGGCTCCACTAGACAATCCATCGAGCAGCCGTCGCCACTCGCCATGTTGCCGTCATCGCACTGTTCCTGCGCTTCCATCTTCCCATTACCGCAGACAGGCACGGCGGGGATACCGGTGAGGATCGGATCGGACGACGAAGATGACTGCGTGGCCACGCTCGCCTGAAGTGTATTCCCAAACAAGAAATAGACGGGCACCATCAGCAGGACCATGCCTGCGGCGATGAAGCCTGCGTACCGGAGGATGGATGTGTATGTTTTCAATCGCAGTATTATAGCGGCTGAAAGCCATTCTCGCAATATCAGCAGAGAGCATCTCCCGATGCCTGTATTCAGATTTTGGCTTGCAAAGGCCATTTATCCAAAGTTCCGTGTTCTCTCGCCATTGCATCTTCTTTATTGTAGGATACGCAGCCTTTCTTTCCTCCATATGCAACAGCTCGACCATCCCTCCCTAGAAGAATCGCAAGCGAAGAGTCAAAGCGAGGCAATGAATACACTCGTTTTCAGACGTGAAGAATTGCCTCCCACCCTCCGAGGCGGGATCAGCCTATCGTATAGAACAAAAAATGGCCTCTCCTTGCAATTCCTCGATCTCAATCAAGGCGGTGCTTCGGTTCTGCCCGAATTTTTGAAAGATAGCACCGCTTCGACGAGGGAAGAGATACTGACGCTTGTGAGAAGCGAATGGGCGTCTCTCACCGCATGATTATCATCCATCCGAAGGATCTGCGCCGGTCGCTCTGGCCGTCACCACCAGCCGTTCGTCATAACGATGATGCGATTGCTGCCATGCTCCATCGCAGGTGATCAGCTGGAGCAGGCTGCCGCTGGCATTGCCAAAAATTTCTGGCAGCGGCATACGGTCCACGGGAAAGACACGTTGCCGCTCGACGCGAAAATGATGCACGGCATTGCGGTCATCCACGATGTCGATCACGTCACCCTCCGCCAGCTGATGCAGCTCCCAAAAGACACCGGGCGTATTGGCGACGGTATCGAGATGCCCGGTCAACACGGCATTTCCCCCATTCCCCGGACGCGCGCCCGGCGAAAACCAGCCTACATCGTCTGCGCGCCCGGGCACATCCATCGCGCCCGCGGGCGTGAGCGCCACCGGAACAATAGACGCATCAATCCCCAGCCGCGCGATATGCAGACGCACCGGAATGCCGGCAAAGGCGTGCGCGGCTCCCGGTATCGCTGCTGCGCTCTGCGGCAGGGGGAGAGCGAGAGACACGTACAATAAGCCGCCGAGCGCGAAACAGAAAAAACCGAAGAGAAATGGCAGGCGCAAGTGCATAGCGGGAGAAAGTTATGGGAATAGCCGCCGTCGGTAGCGGCCGATAAGCATCGTCAGGCCTGCGGCCAAGAGCACGGTCCATTCGGATCGGGCTACCGGCGTCACTGCACCTTTTCCCGCATTAGGCGGGAATGCGGGGATGACCGGTCCTCCGCCATAGGCAGGAGGAGGAATACTTTCCGGAGCCGATGATTCTATCGAGGGAGAAGCTGCGCCCGATGGCGGCGCCGTTGCACCGCCGGGCGATCCGTTGTGGCCGCCGATACCGGTACCGGGCAAACCGGAAATGCCGCCGCCCGCGCCTGGGGGCGTACTCACGGCGTTGCCCGCGGGGGCGGCGCCACTGTGGGCTTCCACTTGGGCAGAGGAAGAAGAAGAGGATGAAACGGCACTTTCCGTTCCACTCGAGGGCGGCTGCTCTGCAATCGGCGATGATGATTCCTCACCGATCTGCGAGGAACTCGAATCGCCTGCGCCGCCCGTCTGGCAATGAAGAGCGGGACTGTTCATTTTTTCGAATGCCGCAGTGCTGAAGCCTCTGCCCGTACCGAACCATTGCGCGATCAATTGCTCCGCAGGCTTCTGCTGAGGCGTGAAGCCCGTATCCCCGCGGCCGCCCGCGGCCGTATTGCTTTTCCAATCCCACAGGAAAATGCCCTGCATATGCGGGTCCGCATTCCAGGCGGAAAAGAGCGCCTCATAATCGCGCATTTGCTCGGATGGATCGTAACAGCCGCCAAGCGACCAGCTGGCCGGCTCCGTATGGGCGCCGGTGATGCTGCGGTAGCCCACCTCGGTAAAGAGAACATCCTTCCCATACTTCGCGCTCAGCGGCGCCACTTCCGCCGTATTCCAGCGGTCCCATTCCTGTTGCATGCTCTGAACCGATGCCGCGACCTCTCCCGAGAGCGGATGATAGGCCGAGATGCCGATCTCGTCGAGCGAGGGCCAGAAGCCGATCACCTTTTTCTCATCGATGGAATCATTGCCGCCGTGATTGGCGCTGTAGGTAAGCTTGCCGCCAAAGAGCGATCGCACGTCCGCGATCATCTGCTGCCAGCGCTGCGTATTGCCGGCATCCACGAGCGGCGATGTCATCTTGATGAGCTCGGTGCCGAGGCACATCGACTCCACTCCATGCGCCTGCGCGAGTTGTGCATAATGCCGCAGAACCGCGCCATACGCCGTAAACCATGCGTTGCGGTCTGGCGGATTGATCTCTGCGCGCCAGGCATGGTCGTCGCTTTCCAGATGGATTTTCAGCATCACCTTCAGCCCCAATGCATGGGCGGCATCGATACCGGCGATCAGCGCGCCATCAGTCGGCGTATTCCATCCACGGCGGATATCGGTCGTGTGGGTAGTGGATTGGTAGTACGGAATGATCAGGCTGACGGCATTCGCGTGCATCGTCTGCAGCCGCTGGAGCGATGCGGCAAACGACGATGTACCGAAATCACCGGCCCATGATGGGCTGATAGTGGCGCCTTTTTGCCAGTCGGCCACCGCTGCGGAGGCGACGGGCATTTGTGCCAGCAAAATGGTAATGACGAGACACACGGCGCCGGCGAAACGCAAAGAGGAACGGGGCATGAGAGAAAGAGGAAGAATGCGATGAGAATAAAGATGCGAAGCGGCCTCAGGGCCGGCGAAAGAGCGATGACAGCGCCGCGATGACCGCGATGAAAATGGCAAACCCGACCAGGAAACTGATGATTTTATAGGCCAGAATGGCACCAATGATGGCTGCAAACATGATGAAAAAATGAGGAGAAGCGTCCTTGATGACGGCGGATGAGCTTGGTTCTTACTGGCTTTCAACATACCCCGGTTTTTTTGCTCAAACCCAAGCCAAAAATAAACATGACTACTCTCGTATCATTGCAGAAAAGACCAGGGAGGAATCTACTGATGCCTTCCCTGCTTTTTCCCCCCTATCCATGGAAGAAGTACAACGTCATTCAGCAGAAGTTCTCGAAAAAGATCTTGGGGATTTTGAAAAACTCATCCTCGCGTGTGAAAATGCGAAGGAGCCTGATGACCCTGAAACCATTCGGGCGCGCTTAGAAGGCGCCTTGCAGTTTCTCCATCAGAAACATGCCATCGTCTTGGCAGAGATCCTCAATCCCTCAGATGGATATGAGTCTTTAACATATGATGAATGGGAGTTCCGCGATGCCATGCGACAACACGTCAATGACATCGGGGGACAACTCGCGGATGAATTGGAAGACAGAGCAGCCAATGCTTGGAAAGAAAATGCAGAGGAAGGCGTACTATCACCGATTTCCGAAGAATGGAGGGAATCACTCCCGCCCGAACCGACGGAAGATTGGCGCGAATCACTCCGAGAAGAAGCGCAGGAAGGGAACACCTGACGTCTATAGAAAGTGTGCAGAGCTCTTTCAAAATTTGAACGGGTGCCAGCAGCAGGCTTGTTTGCATTTCGCGCAGTACTGCTTGCCGTAGTCGTGGCGCGGGCCGTCGATGCACGCCGCTTCGCAGCAATCGGAACGCATGTGCAGGCGCTCGGCATCCGTGATCACCGTCGACTTCCCCTTATCCTTCATGTGAGTGTGGCAGTACGCTTTGCCATGCGCATGGTTGGTGCAGCCATCGACTGCGCAGGTGCTACGGGCAACAGTGGGCATGGATGGAGACGGGAAGAAATCTGAATGCCAGACGATCACCGTACTGCTCTTTCTTTCTGTGCACAATGAGAATGTGTGCTTTTCTCCGAAAGCATCATGCAGATTCCCCGCAATCCGCTCGCTATTGTCCACGGGAGCGCGTAGCGTTCCGAAGGACAGTAGAGAAAGAGATGGAAGGTCACTCTGCTTTTCCTTCCTATTTTTTTCTTTCTTATTCGTATGGCTACAGGAACTATCAAGACGAAGACCGATAAGGGTTTCGGTTTTATCGAGGTTGAAGGCTCGCCCAATGTCTTCTTCCATCACAGCGCCTGCCCCAACGGCGACTTCGACAATCTGCGCGTCGGTCAGCAGGTCCAGTTCGATATGGAACAGGGCGAAAAAGGCCCCAAGGCTTCCAATGTGGTCGCCGCCGGCGCCGATATGGCGTAAGTCTCTATCGCACGATATGTACGGAGCCCCGAGGAATAAATCCCTCGGGGCTTTTTGTGTGTGGTTGGGATGAACTAGCTGCGATGGAAGGTGACGGCTGCGAACGTCTTTTTCCTCTTCTTTCGTAGCACCACCTCGGCTCGGTGGTTATATCCCGCTCTATTCACGTCCACAACAGTTCTCTTCGCGTGGGATCTTTCGATCACTCCAATGTGTTCGTGCCTGTGGACCACTTGAAGTTCAGGATGGATTGACTTGATCATGAACTCATAGCAGTCCGCCAGCGTGAACGTTGCACCCACTTCGAGAAGTAGCTCTGCTTCCATGGCTCCAATTCCTTTATATAAGGAGCCTTTGTCCTGCCGATCACACACGATCGGCTCCATAGGACTGTGTATTTTTGCAATGCTAGTGACTTATTGCAATATTTAGAGGAAGAAAGCATGATTTTTGTCTTCCGCTAAACAAAAAGTGATAACTCATTCTTACAAAAAACCAGAGGATTTCTCCTCCGGTTAGCGTCCATATCAGTACCGCAGCGGATTGATGGGGTAAAAGGCACCTTCGTTTTCCACCTCGCGCAGTCCCAGAGGCACAAAGTGCTGGCGGACGAAATTGTCCGCTTCCTGCTGAGTGTGGAATTGCCGGTGACCCCATTGGATCACTTCCATCCGGCGCTTGCCATGGAAGGTGATGGCGCTGGCCAGATAGGTACCGGTATCCGGTTTCTTATAGGTGTCGATGATGTAAGAGTCGATTGCTTTGTCGCGCTTCATAGGAAAAGAAGGAAAGAAATCGAAAACCGTTTGCACGCCTTACGCGCGTGCCGGACGCACTAGCCGCAGCAAGAAAAGCAGAATGATGGCGCCAATGACGGCCATGATGATGTTGCCAAACGTGCCGTAGGCGGAGATGCCCAGCGCCTGGAATACAAAGCCGCCGATGAAGGAGCCGACGATGCCCACGACGATATCGCCGACGATGCCAAATCCGCCGCCGCGCATGATTTGCCCGGCAAGCCAACCTGCAATGAGACCAATAAGGAGGAACCAAATGAAATCCATAAGGAAGCGGGGGAAAGAAGAATGGAGAAAAAACTCCGGACTGCTATGGATGACGCAGAGCCTGTCCTACCCTTACAAGGATGAGCTTGCATCATTTCCTGTTTCTACAAAGCGCGGCGGATGTTCCCAAGAGCACGCGAGAAATACTGCTACTATGCAGCGGCATGCTGGACATCTTCATCAGTCTCGTACTCAGCACCGTCATCACAATCGCGGTGAAGCTCTGGTTCGGCGAGAGCGGCCTTTCGGCATTCCCCGTGCTCAGCTTTCTCGTCATCACGGTCCTTTCCTTCATGGTGACATACGGCGTGCATTCGCTTTTCTTCCCGCACTCGCTTCTTTAGTAACTGCTGGTCACGCCATTCACGGTCACGCTGCCGTGCGATTCGACGTGCGCGTTTCCATCACCTTGCATCTGGATGTTGCTCTACGTTTGAGCCGTGCCGCCATCTTGTGAGACGGAAGCGCCGTTACTATAGCATTGAGTACCTGGCATGGTGGCAGCAGAAGGAAATGAAAGATTGTTCACCGGCGAAGGCGATGCCGGAAAAGAACTGGGAAAGAAGGTTTGTGCTCCGAAGGGAAAAGTATTCCCGGTGTATGGACTGAATTGCGCGTTCGGGTTGCCGAAGAACGGCTGGCCAGATGATTGCGAAAACGGACTCCACGACGGACCGAAGACGCCATTTTGAAACAACGGCTGCGCAGGGTTCATCGGCTGCGGCATGGGAGGCGCTACGAACGTTGGTATCGGCATCGAAGGCATCTGTGGAAAATTGCTGACGGGTGCGGTGAACCAGTGGAATCGCGTTGCAGCGCGGATGGAGCCGGTGCGGGGAGAGGAAGAACCATTCCAAGTATACGTTAGGCTTCCATGGTTCGAGACGAGAGAAAATCTCGCGGCATGTGCCGCTGAGATACCCGCGCTTGCAACAATGGATAGCGCGGCGATCAAACCCGAGAGGAACGTGCGTGGCATAGAAGCAGAAAGGAGAAATACAAAACCATTGTCTCACATGATTTTCTGACGCTTCCCCAAGAAAACGTATATCTAGAGATACTGACGCCGCGTGCCAGCCGCTCTTACGAAAAAGAAAAGTAAACGTTTCCTGCATGATCCATCCTCTCTCTGGAGCTTCAAAGGATTATTGAAACAAAAACCATGCAATCTTCTGGGCTCTTCTTCTCCCATCACTATACTGTGCATTTACAGACTTGCACTTCTATGCCTGGTTCCGCTTCCGCTCTCTCATCGTACGAAGTACTCATCCCCGCGGGAGCCCGGCGCCTGACGGGCATATTTGCGATTCCCCGGAGCGCCGAGGCGATTGTTGTCTTTGCCCAAGGCAGCAGCACGCATTTGAATATGCGACAGCCTGCGTTTGCAGAAGAGCTGCAGCAGGCAGGCATGGCTACTCTTCTTTTCGACATGCTGACGGAGCAAGAAGATCGGAACTACGAAACGCATTTTGATATCGAGCTGCTCACCGCTCGTTTGCTTGCGGCAACGGCATGGCTGCGCGCGCAAGAACAGACGCAGGAATTCCCTCTGGCGTACATGGGCGCGGGCACGGGCGCGGCGGCGGCTCTGAGCGCGGCGGCACAATTGCCAGAAGAGGTGCGGGCGGTCGTCATCCGCGGCGGACGGCCCGAGCTGGCGCTGGAGAAAGCAGAAGAAGTACGAGCGGCAACGTTGCTCCTGGTGGGCGGACAAGATAGCGAAACGCTCATCGCACATCGGCAAACCTATGATCATCTGGCGAATGCGAAAGAGCGCGAGCTCGTGGTGATCGAAAACACGTCTTCTCTTTTCCAGGAACCCGAAGCGATGGATCGCGCATCCGCGGTGGTGCGGGACTGGCTGGAGGAACATTTATGAAAAGGCAGGAAAGTGAGAAAAATAAGAAAAGGTGAGAAAAGACAGACTGTTTTGAGTGTTCGCGCCTTTCTGCCTTTCTCACTTCCTTCCCTCAAAGCACTAACATCGCATCCCCGAATGAAAACAGCCGGAACCGCCGCTCAATCGCTTGCGCATACAGCTCGAGCAATCTTTCCCGCCCGACGAGAGCCGACACCAGCATGAGGAGACTCGATTTCGGCACATGGAAATTCGTGATGAGGCCATCCGCCATTTTGAATATATAGCCTTCGCGGATGAAGAGATCCGTCGTGCCGGACGAGCGAAGAATCTTGCCGCGCACATCCGCAGCCGACTCCAGGGTGCGCACCACGGTGGTGCCGACCGCGATGACGGGGCGGCCCGCCGCTTTGGCGCGTTCGATGGAAAGCCGCGCGGCATCCGGGATCATATATTCCTCGTGATGCAGGCTCGCGGTCCGCCACTGCTCTTCTTCCAGGGGCGCGAACGTACCCAAGTGGACATGCAATGTGACGTATGCCAGCTCGATGCCCGATGCCTGGAGCGATGCCAGCAATGCATGCGTAAAATGCAGCGACGCAGTGGGCGCCGCCACCGAACCCGACGCACAAGCGAATACCGTCTGATATTCGCGGCGCAATTCCTCGGGCGTGAGCGGCGAGTGCTTGATATAGGGCGGCAAGGGCATATGCCCGAGGCGCGAAAGAACTTCTTCGAGATCCTTGAAATTGGGCCGCAGCAACCATTCTTTGCCAGCGGACTTTTCCACGGTAAAACCCATGGCTCCTTGCAAGGAAAGAAATTCCCCGGGGCGCAGACGGCGGTTGGCGAGCACGCGGATGCAATCAAGCGCGTGCCCCAGAAATAACGCCGGGACGTTGCCGCCCGTCGCGCGCACCAGATGCATCCGGGCGGGAATCACTTTCGTTTCATTCAGAACCAACAGCGCATTCTTGGGAAGGAAAGACCCGATGTCGCGAAAGACAGACCAATCCGCCTGCGTCTCTTCCCGCCGATAGATCAGCAGACGCGCCGCATCACGCGGGCGCGCAGGTGCCTGCGCGATCAGCTCGGGGGGAAACGCGTACTCGTAGAGCCGCAGAGTATCCTCAAAGGAAAACATGGGAGATCTCAGAAAATGCGCGCGGCTATGGGGAAAGCGCACAAATACGCGCACGGTTCACAGAATACGTGAATGCATTTGGATCCGGAAGGTACAGAGCGCATGAGCCTCAAAAGCTACATAGAAGCGCAGAAGATAAAGCGCACTCCTTCACTTCAAAGAACTACGGCGGTCTCATTGAGGAAAAATGGAAAAAAAGCTATAATAGTGGGATATGTCTGTCGCCCAACCTTTTTATTTCATCGTCCTCCATCTCTTTGTCTTCGTGCTGTCCGTCGTGACGGCGCTGCTGGAAATCCAGATCGAAGGCGGCAACGGCTGGGCCAAAAAGCTGCCCACATGGCGGCTCACCAGGCTCTATTTCCAGCGCTTGTTCAACCGGGTGGAACTCACGGGCTATCACGTGTATCTGGGCATCTTCATTTTGCTGATGTTTCATTTTCCCCTCTTGCTCACCGGATGGTCGTGGATGCTCGAGTGGACCATTCTCTCCTGCTACTTCGCTTATAATATCCTGTGGGATTTCCTATGGTTCGTCTTGAATCCTTCCTATGGCTGGTGCCGCTACTCCAAGATGCACATCTGGTGGTTCCGCCGCTGGCTGGGACCCTTTCCGGATGACTACTACATCACGCTCATCTTCAGCGCGATCTGCGCGATGCTGCGCGGCTATACCATGCAGACAGAACCCTCGGCACTCCTGGGCTCCCTGCCGCTACCGCTCCAGCAGTTGCTCGGCTGGTCCATCGGGCTCTGTGTATCGATCGCGTGCACGTCCATCCTTATCCGGATGCGAGGCTGCCGCATCAGCGACATGCAGCCGGAAGGAATGCTTTTACCCTCGATGGAAAAGGCATAAGACTTCGATAGGAATGCGTTCTGAAAAGAGTGCGGTAGAATCACCGCATGGAAACCGAGCATTTTTTTGCGTGCCCTCACTGCGGCGAAGAGATATCCATGCTGCTCGATCTGCGAGACGAGGAGCAATCGTACATTGAAGATTGTCAGGTTTGCTGCCGCCCCGTGCGTATCCGTTTTGCGGGCAGCCACGATACGCCCGCATTGTTTGAAGCATCGGCTGAGATATGAAAAAAAATCTTCTGCATGACAAGTCGAAACGACGCACCTACAATCGCCGTACTTCTCCCGCACCCACATGCCATCCACACGTTTCGCCGCCTCCGTCTTGGCTGTTTCGCTTCTGCTTTGCGCAAGCACGATCGCATTCGCCTCTTCCGGCAGCTCAAGCTCCTCGGCCGCGCCTTCTTGTACGCGCATGAGCGACAGGGCGGCCAAAGCAAAGTGCCTGGTCCAGCGCAGCGCCATACTGCGCAAAGCGGCACTTGCACAATCGATGCGCTCCTCCTCCGGCCCGCATACTATGATAAGCCACAGCTCTTCAAGCACATGCGTGCTCTCTTGCACACGTCTCTCTGGCAAAGACAAAGCTGCGTGCTTGGTCCATAACCATCAATGTTTCGTATCACCGACCAAATAAGCCCACTCATCGATTGTTCGTACAAGCGAAGCGGATAACTCCGCAAAGAGAAGAGGAAATTCACACTGCTTAAGACAGTGACAAAATACTTTAAAAGTAGTATAATAAAGACAAATGAACATACACAAAAAAATACAGATATTTTTGTGGGAACAAAAAGCAAATCTAGCTGCGGCAATCTGCGGGCTCCTCTGCAGTATTGCGTTGAGCGGCCATGCCGATGTGGGAGCCTATTTGCAATTGCGCTATTTGCGTTGGCGCCTCGATACGCTGCACACCAGTGTCGCCTTGCCGACGAACATCCTCGAACGTGTCTCGGCGGAAAAAAATACGACCGCGCGCGCTGTCTCTCTATCGCAGCCTCTCTCTTTCCTCGTAGACCCCTCTCTGCATCAGGCAGCACCGGTGCTCGTACATGTTTCGGCTACATCTTCAACATCTAGCATCAGCGCTCCTGCGCATCACGCCACATTGCTGGCAATGCAGGATGAAAAACCAAGTTCACCTCTTGCTCCTGCTCAATCTTCATCCACCGCAGTCTCCCCCTCCGTCGATTCGTTCCCGCCGATGGTGCGCACCACGTTCCCCGTCTCCCAAGCGATCAATTGGGGAGCGATGGACCGTCCCCAGGCGTGGAACCGGACCTATGCGGAGATGATGCCGGGGGACTTTGTGCCGGTGCCGGCGTACGACATGCAGAAGCTCACGGTGCCCATGCAGTCGCTGTTGCAGCCGCGCAATATTCCCGAAATCACACGCAAGCT
>DAISLF010000013.1:0-12070 GCA_036820585.1 Candidatus Peribacteria bacterium
GGGGAATGCCTAAATCCTAATCTTTGGTTTACTGGCTGTCAATGGATAGTCACCTAATTTTTCGCTATGTCTGAGGTGCCTCCAGCAGGCGACAATAGTAGAAGGAACGACATTGAAGATGCCGTGGCAGCCTTGAACAGACAGGAACAGCAAAAGTCTCCCGGGCAGCGCCGTGAATTCACGGCGCTTGGAGTAGGTGTGCCAAGCAGCATCTTCCGGACATTCGACGGGCAAGGCGGTATGGTCAACTGGTACGTGATTGCCGGGGATGCTCGTGGACTCTGGTATCTCGCCGCTCCGATTCGTCTCAAAGGAGGAATCGGACTGGAGATGCAACGCAGGCGCGTGTTTTCCCGCAGTGAGATGGAGCGTGAGGCGATCATTGATGCGATGCCCTCCCTGAGCGAAGCTCTTATCGAAGGACTCAATCGGCTGGCCGCTTCGCATGGTCCTGCGCAGAACCAAGCCGTGGAGCTGTCTCCGGCATCCGGTTTGAGCGACTCGCTGGCTGAACCGTCTGCAATCGCGCAGAGATCTATCGATGATCTGCAGCAGCGATTTGCTTTGCGGTTTTGCGGGATACTTCTCGATTGCAATGCGAGAGGTCCTCGTATTGAAGTGTGGATCCATCAGCCTGAAGAGGCCATTCGCGTTTTGATGCGGGAGATGAGGAACGGCGGAATCATCACTATTGGACGATTGATTGACAGTGATATATATCTGGATCAAATCAGTGTCTCGCGCCAACACGCGGAGATGAAGTATGAGAACGGTCGTTGGTTCGCACGCGACGGGCAATCGTACAATGGCACCAAGATCGCGGACCAAAGGCTGACAGAAGAATGGCTGGTAATTCCGACAGAGTAGAATTTCTCGTATCCTTCATATGCGCTGTGTGCGGTTCGAAGAGTATGTTACGCACTTGCCGCGACTCACCACGTATGCCAAGGCATCTCGATCTGATCGAGCGGGAGATCGTCGATGGAACTGATCTTCTTCTTTTTGCCGCGACTGGCGGCGAGCGACTGGCGTGTGACAATACCTGCGTACACGAGCAGAAGAACCGTCACGACCACTGCGGCGGGAATGGCGTAGCTGAGGAGTGAATATTGCATGGGAGGGGGAGCCGGTTTCACATCTATCGCCGGATTATGACTGGCGGCAGGCGCAGGTGGTGACGGAGACGTTTGTTGCGCGGCAGCTGCAGGAGCCATGCGGTGGCATTCAGCATCGCAGGAGCCGTCATGGCCGTTATGTGCGGCGCCATGGTCGCATTCTTCATTTGTATCTTTCACGCCGTCTCCGCAGAAAGGCAGCTTGCAATCGGTGCGGCAGGTATTCGGGCGCGTGTCGGAATTGCGCGGGCCGTTGTCGCATTGCTCGCTGGCATCGATCACGCCGTCGCCGCAATGCGGCAACTGGCAGTTGGTCCGACAGGCATTGGGCGTCACATCCGAATTCCATTTGCCGTCATCGCACTGCTCCCCTTCCGAGCGCTGCAAAATCGCATCACCGCAGTGTGAGGTAGCGCCGAGACCAGATTGTGCGAAAACGGCAGTACTGCATCCCAGCAGGAGTAAGACCGGCAAGGAGACGAGAGTGCGAGAAGAGAGAGAGATCATCGAGGGAGCAGGATACCATGAATGAAAGCGGGCAAACCATGTTCGATCCTTTCTGTCATGGAGAGAAACACGGCACGAAAAATTGCCGTGCATTTTGCATGGTTCATTTTTCATCCTCCCATCGTCGCCGCCATGCCGATGACGGCCACGAGCATCACCGCAGTCGTCAGCCATCCGCCGATACGCAGCCAGAGCGGCAGCGTGAACTTGCCCATCACTTTTTTGTTCGAGCCCATGTTCATCATGAGCGCCATCAGCGGCACCGCGATGATGCCGTTGACGACGGCGCTCCAGAAGAGCGCCTGGATGGGATCGATATGCAGGAAATTTAAGAGCAGGCCCAGGATGATGGAGATGCTGAGGATGCCGTAAAATCCCTTTGCTTTCGTCGGTTTCAACTCCAGTCCTACCTTCCACTGCAGCGCTTCACCCAGTGCATAGGCTACGGAGCCCGAGAGGATGGGAACTGCCAATAGTCCCGTACCCACGATGCCGAGCGTGAAGAGAAGCGAGGCGAATTTTCCCGCGAACGGCTCCAGCGCTTTGGCCGCGTCCGCCGCAGTCCCGATATTCACGATGCCGTGCGTGTGGAGCGTCGCCGCCGCCGTCAGCATGATGAAAAACGTGATGATGTTGGAGAATCCCATGCCGATGCAGGTATCCAGATTGATGCGGCGCAGTTCCGCATCGGCGGTCTGCGGGGCGCTACGCAGTGACCGTGCGCCGTTGCGCTGCTCCTCTTCCACTTCTTCGGAAGCCTGCCAGAAAAAAAGATACGGGCTGATGGTGGTGCCCATCACCGCGATGAAGCCGATGATATAGGCGCGCGAGAAGGTGAAGGATGGCACGAGCGTGGCATGCAGTGCCGCCAGCCATGGCATGCGGATGGCGAATGCGGCAGCGACATACGCGAAGAGTGCGAGCGTGAGCCATTTGAGGATATGCACGTAGCGCGAATACGGCAGGACGATTTCGGCCCATAAGGAAAGGAAGCCGAGCAGGACGACATAGAGGAGCGCCGGCCCGCCGATGAGAAGCTGCACGGCGGCACCCATCGCGCCCAAGTCCGCTCCCAGGTTCAGCACGTTGGCGATGAGCAAGAGCGATACGGCGATCCGCAGCACCCACGGCGAATAGTGGCGGCGCAAGTTGCCCGCGATGCCGTGGCCCGTCACGCGTCCCAAACGCGCGGCGATTTCCTGGATGGCGACCATCAAGGGAAACGAGAAGAGCGCGGTCCACAGCATTCCGAAGCCAAACTGCGCTCCCACCTGTGAATATGTCGCGATGCCGCTGGGGTCGTCATCCGAGGCGCCGGTGATAAGGCCGGGGCCGAGTTTGGAGAGCAAGCTCGTAGGCTTGAGGTCCCGCTTCTTTTTTTGCATGCGCAAAGCGTACCTCAAAATGCATGCGGCTGCCCAAAGGCAATGTGTACTACTCTGAAGTATCTTGCAATTATTTTCCGTAAGACTGCGGGAGAGATGCCGTCATCACTCCCGGCAGTGCCCTTCTCTGTCTTCGACACCCCTCTTGCGATTGTATTCCTGCAAAGGAATAGAGCCGCAAAGGGACAAGTGACTCGGATGGATGGGGGTTTTAGAGTCTGACCAGAAAAGCCGCTGCTTTCGTCTGCATGGGTTTTTCCTCCATTCTTCCCTCGGGCGCAGTAACAAATCCCTCCTTGATTCGTTACAATCCATACATTCCCCCTTTGCTTCATGCGTCCTCTCGCTTTCTCTGTCGCGGCCGGTCTCGTGCTCGTGCCGTTATCCGTCCTTGCTCTCGATTACACGAATACCTCGAGTCGCTACAGCGATGCGCCGTTTTCGATGCCTGAGTCGGCTGCCATCAATGTGCTCACCAATCTGGGCGCCGTCGGCGGCAATCCGGACGGTACGTTTGCACCCAAGCGCCTGCTGAATCGTGCGGAGTTCACGAAGATCGCGCTCCTCAGCAAAGGCATTGCCGCCGGCGCAGGCGTGAATTGTTTTCCCGATGTGCATACCCAGGATTGGTTCTCCTCTTTCGTATGCGAAGCGAGGACGCGAAATATCGTGGCCGGAAATCCCGATGGGCTTTTCCATCCCGAGCGCTCAGTCAATAACGTGGAAGCAGTGAAGATTCTCGCATCGCTCTATGGGTATCAGACAGAGACCCAAGCAGGTGACAAATGGTACACGCCGTTCCTGCGCGCGGCTGCTTTGCATCACACGGCTCTGCCTATCGCCCTTCAGGCGGATTCGTTCCTCACGCGCGGCCAGATGGCCCGGCTGACGGCTGCATTCCGCGCCGAAGCCGATGGAGAGCTGGCCCAGTACCGCGCGGCGGAGAGCGGCCGGTCACTGTCTTCGTCCAGCAGTTCGCAGGCGGCGAGCTCCTCGAGCCTTGCATCGTCTTCGGTTTCCTCGGCAGCATCGGCTTCTTCTGTTTCATCACATTCCTCATCGCTTTCCTCTTCCAGCTCTTCCGCGTCCGTCACGATCGATTTGCCCGCGCGCAGCCACTTCCTGGTGCTCGGGGCGCTGAGCGCGCCCATCGCGAGCGCGAACTTTACCGCATCGCTGGAGCCTGCCGATCTGCGCAGCGCCCAGGTGAAGCTCAAGAGCAAAATTGATTCCATCGATGCGATGTTCCTCATCGATTCAACCGGCAAAACGATCGGTCAGCTGACGCGCGATCATCTCTTCGACAATACCGATAAGACATGGAGGGGGAGCTTCAATGGCAGCGGCAGCGGAGCATATGTGCTTCCCAAGGATATCGATCGCACGCTCGCCATCATCGTGCGGATGAAAAACCGCGATGCGGGCGGTTCATCCGAAGAGCTTGTGCAAGTGGATACCTTCAAAATTTCAGCCCAAGGGGAAAACAGCGGCAACAGCTACGACTCCGCTCCCACTACCTTCAGCTTCCCGCAGCACCAGACAGCGCAGGGCAGGATCACGGCGGTGAGCAATGCATTGGCCGCTCAGGATGCGTTGCCGATCGGAACCAACCAGCTCTTGGGTGCCTTTTCGTTTGCCGCCATGCATGTGAATGGCTCGACCATCGCGCTCACGAATCTGGATTTTCAGATCGGCAAATCATCATCGGTGGCCGTCGGGAATTGGCAGCTGGGAGGGCCCGATAGCGCCGTGCGCGTACCTTGTTCCGTGAACGGTACCACCCTCAGCTGCTCCGGCATTCCTGCGGAATTGGGTGATCTCACAGGCGGGCAACGCACACTGCGTGTCTTTGGCGATGTCTCGCTGGATGCGGGCGCCGGCAATTACACATTGCAGCTGAGCCTCGTGAATCCCGGTTTCGTAGGATCCAATGGCGCCATCTCCTGGAGCGACAAATCCGGTAATTTCAATTGGACGGAATTGCAATCGCCCATCGCGCGCGGAACGCTGTGGAAATAGGACGACATTCTCATCCAATACACCGGTCGGTAGAGACGCGTCGGCAACGTGTCTCTACGACGATCGCAACGTGCGTGCGATGTCGTCGGCCATCGTCTGGGCCGCCGCCCCTGCGGCGTCCATCCAATCTTTGCCGTTGCTGGCGAAAATGATGCTGCGACCGGCAGCCACAATGGCTCCGGTACCGTCGGGAATGAATCCATGTTGTACGTCTTCTGCGCTGCCGCCCTGCACTCCGTAGCCGGGAATGAGGAACGGTACATGTGGCATGAGCGTGCGCAGATATTTCATTTCTTCTGGATACGTCGCTCCCACCACCGCTCCCACGCAAGAAAGATGCGTCTTCTCGCCCAAGTATGCCGTGCTCCAGCTCTCCACCAGCTGCGCCAGATGCTCGTGGACCACTTCGTCGCCCGCGGGCAGATCCTGCAGCTCGCCGGAGCTGGGATTGCTTGTTTTCACGAGCACGAAGATTCCTTTGTCATTGCGGATGCAACGCTCGATGAACGGGGTGATGCCGTCGCTGCCGATGTACGGCGTCACGGTGAGGAAATCAATCGGGCTGCCCGCGAAGAGATACGCATCGGCATACGCCTCGCACGTCGAGCCGATATCGTTGCGCTTGCCGTCGGCGATCACGATCAGTCCTTGCTCCTTCGCATACGCGCAGACTTCCCAAAATACTTTCATCCCCTGCCAGCCGAGCAATTCGAAGTACGCCATTTGCGGCTTCACGCAGCATGCACTCTCTTTCGTCGCATCGATGATTCCTTTGCAGAAAATCAATACGCCGTCTGCAGTTTGCGCAATGCCCGCCGGCAATTTGCTCAGCGCCGGATCGAGTCCCACGCAGACGGGGGACGTTTCCAGGATTCGCTCGGTGAGATGGTCTGCGATGTGCACGATGAAAGAATAGCGCACAATGGAGACGTCCCCAACCGCTTCATCGCACGTTCTGGCGGTACTGGAGTGCTTCGGCGATATGCGGGGCGCCGATGCTCTCGCTTCCCGCCAGGTCCGCGATGGTGCGGGCGACTTTGATGGTGCGGTGGTAGCTGCGGGCCGAGAGGCCCAGGCGTTCGACCGCCTGGCGCAGAAGTTTTTCGCAGTCGGCGTCGAGCGGACAGAGCTGATCGATCTGTTTCACGTTCATTTCTTTATTGGTGCCGATGCCCATGCCGGCGAAGCGCTTGCCTTGCCGCAGGCGCGCGGCGCGCACGCGGGTGGCGATCACCTCCGTGGTGTCGGTATTCTCCGAGGGCTTTTTCTGCAGATCAGCGATAGGCACCGCCTGCACGTCGATCGTGAGATCGATGCGGTCGAGGAGCGGGGCCGAGATCCGCCGTTCGATTTTTTTGGCGCTGCCGGCGCTATATTGCGCCGGGTTCATGGCGGCGATCATGATGAAGTCCGCGGGGAAGGTGATGCTGCCGAGCGCCCGCGTGATGGTGATCTGGCGGTCTTCCAAAGGCTGTCGCAATACTTCCAGCACCTGTGCCGGGAACTCCGCGAGTTCATCGAGGAAGAGCACGCCCTTATGCGCCAGGCTGATCTCGCCCGGGCCGGGCACCTGGCCGCCGCCCACGATGGAGACGCCGCTGGCCGTGTGGTGCACGAGCCGGAAGGGGCGTTCCTGCAGGAGCGGCGCATCTTTGGGTAGCAGGTTCGCCACCGAGTAAATCTGCGTGACCTCGATGGATTCTTCTTGGGTAAGCGGCGGCAAAATTCCGCGAAATGCGCGCGCCAGAAGCGTCTTGCCCGAACCCGGCGTACCGGAGAGCAAGACATTGTGTCCGCCCGCGGCCGCGATCTCGAGTGCGCGTTTGGCGTGCTCCTGGCCGCGCACATCGGCGAAATCCACGATGTCATGGTGCACTCGCACACTGGCGGCAGGCGGCGCAATGGGTGACGCGGCGCGTTCTCCCTGGAGAATTTCCACGAGCTCTTGCAGGTTCTCTGGTGCGATCACTTCGAGACCCGGGATGAGCGCGGCTTCCGGACCGTTTACGGCCGGCACCACGATGGTTTTGATACCGAGCTTGCTGCAGGCGATGGCGGCGGGGAGCACCCCCGAAATGTGGCGCAGCGACCCATTGAGGGCCAGCTCGCCCAGAAAGGCGATGCTCTGCAGCCGCTCTTCGGGAATGGAGACGATATCGTGCGCGAGAAGCAGACCGAGCGCGATGGGAAGATCGTAACGCGGGCCGACTTTCTTGATGTCGGCGGGCGCGAGATTCACAGTGATGATTTTCCCGGTGGGGAACCGGTAGCCGCACTGGCGCACGGCCATCTGCACGCGCTGTTTGCTCTCCTGCACCGCGGCATCGCCGAGGCCCACGATGAAAAATTTTCCCTCGCCGGATGTGGAGCCGACTTCCACGGTGATGCGTTCGCTCTTGAGACCGATATTCGCGAAGGAGGTGAGCTGTGTGAGCATGGGGATGAGGAAAACAACGAATTGAGTGTACTTTCGTGCACCAATCTTGTGCAAGCCAAAAGAGGTAGACCTCCGTACACCTTTATTGGAAGATAGAGTATGGTCTGATCTCACTTCTTGAGTTCTCAAGACGAGCAGGTCCATATTTCTCCACATACTGTGCGATGACATTTTCTTTTCCCCTAACGCAGACACGAGCGGAAGCGCATCTGCGCGTCGGCAGAGAAGGCGAAGCACTGGCGAAGCGCTACATACACGCGCTCGGCTACGAGCTGCGCGGCAGCAATATTCGTGTCGGCAGAGGTGAAATAGATCTCTTGGCGTTTGATCCAACCGATCAGGTGCTGGTCTTTCTGGAAGTAAAGTCACGCGCACATCGGCATGCAGAGTACCGGCCGGAGCTGAATCTCACATTTCGCAAGCGCACCAGCATGGCGAAGGCGGCGCGCGAGTGGATCGCTGCAAATACGTATGAAGGCGGCTACAGAATGGATTTGCTGTGCATTGCTGGCGGCAAGGTGACGGACCATATGAAGGAACTGGAGTGGGAGTAATCGTTTGAGAGAAGAATCCAAGGAAACCAAGAAATCCAATGGCGGACGCTTCCTTGGTTTCAGAATCGTCGGTTTCTTTACAGTCACAGAGAGAGAACCACGGTCGTGCCTGGCTTCTCCAGCAATGCCTTCGCCGGCCACCGATGTAGGTCATCCATACTACGCATCATGTCATCCAGAGTTTTCTTTTTTGCCTCTCCCTTGAGGAGAAAGATTTTGGCTGCGGCTTCTTCTAAAACCGGTAACGTGACGCTGATGCGGTCCCGGACGGCGAAACGGTCGGTCTGGGTATGGATCGCGAGCGTTGGGCCGAAGGCTTGCGGGCTGAGGGGCGGGAAGAGAGAGGCGATATGACCGTCGTCGCCCATGCCGAGGATCACCAGATCGGGATGACCTTGTTCGTCCAGAAGACGGTGCAGATCGCGGTCATACGTGGCGACGCATTCCTCCGGCGAGAGATCGGTATGCGGGGCAAAAAGATGCTCGGCTTCGTAGGTTCCCGAATCACGGAGCAACGTTTCTCGCACCAGCCGGAGATTGCTGTCCGGACTTTCTGAAGAAATAAAACGCTCATCGACCAGAAACATCCATACTCGCCACCAGTCGATATCTTTTTCCTTCGCGAGCGCCTCGTAGATCGGTCGCGGCGTGGAGCCGCCCGAGAGCCCGAGGACACACGAGCCTTTCTCTTCTACCGCATCGCGGATGACATCGGCGATCTGCATCGTCGCGCGTTCCACGAACGCATCGGCGGACGTTTCGATCAGATGATAGGGAGCGGGCATGCGCAAAGAATAGCAGAGAGACTTAGGAGAAGATTGGATGCTCTTTGCGAGTAGATCGCATCAGTCTCAATCAGCTCCGCAATTCGTACCGAATTCCACTGCGTTCATATCGTTAAAAGTATGTATTTCGTCTTCTTGTAAACGGTGTCTTGCTTGGAAGAGGAGACTAAAAAGCTGTCCGCGTTCCATCGTTCGCCCCGATTCTATATGGATTTGCCGTGCGGTATCCGCCAATTCTTTTCCATCAAGGGCTTCGATTTCTCCGAAGAATTTCTCCAAATCTTCCGGGGTGAGAGATTGTTCCGGTTCCATGGGGATATTCTGCCATTGCATTCTTCTCCGGCGCAAATGTATGTCGCAGAAAAGCGAAGGGTTTTTGATCTAATTTATGTAGCCTCAATACCCATTTCCCTCAGCTTGGCTGCCAAAAGTGGACGGAAGATTTCTCGGATCTCCTTTGGTTCTTTGCCGAATTTGATTGAGCCGTTTTCCAATACAATGACGGACGGTGTTTCTGAAGTGTATAGCTGCCTGACTAATCCTCCTCCCATTATTTTTGCATTCTCTGGGAGTTTTCCCTCTCGGTGCATACGAACTTTGATACCTGCATGACTCAAGCATGCTGCATCCGCGAAGAGTTGGTAGAGATCATCGCCGATGGAAGCAACAATGTATTTGAAGCCTTCTTGCAGTTCTTCTTCCATGCAACTGCAGTGTGCCACTTCATACTGGGCCGAAGATGATACTGATTCGGATGAAGCCATACAGAATCTTCCCCAATCTTCCCATTATTGCGATCTTTTTCAAGAAAGATCATGAGCCATCGGAATCTTTCCATTCAAAACCATTTGATCCCGTCTCTCTCGATCCACTGGTTCGCTTCTTCCAGCCCGTTGGTGCCGGCTGGATACAGATACAGCGGCGTGGATTTTTTGTCCAAGTGGGATTGCAACGGATCGATCAGCCGCCAGGCGGCGCGCACTTCCTCGAAGGTGAGAAACCAATTCTTGCGGCCGTGGATGGCTTCCAGCAGCAAGATGCCGTGCTCGGGCAGGCAATCGCCCACGCACACGAGCGGGTCTTCCAGGATGAGCGGCCGGAACGCGGGCTCCGTGCCGCCGAGCTTGGTTTGGAGGAATAGCCGCATGCCGGCTTCGCCCTGCAAGATGATATCGAGCCGGTTGGGAGAGCTGCCTTCGCCCACGGCGCGCGGCTCCTGGAACTGGAGCGAGATGCGCGTTTCTTTTTTGCCCAGGCGCTTGCCGGAGCGCAGATAGAAGGGCACGCCCTGCCAGCGCGACTCGCGGCTCTGCAGCTTGAGAGCCGCGAACGTATTCGTGCGTGACCCTTTGGCGACGCCTTCTTCGTGCAGGTAGCCCGCCATCATTTCCTCTTTCACGTTGCCGCCCGTGTATTGGCCTTGCAGCACGAGCTCATCCAAGTGAGTGGCGGGCGGCAGGTAGAGCTGACTCAACGCATTGAGCCGGCTCTCGCGCAGGAGATCTTCGCTGTCTTTGATGTGCATGGTGAGCAGGCTTGCCATCATCAGGAGGTGGCTCTGGAACATGTCGCGGAAGGTGCCGGTGGAGTCGAAATAGCCGGCGCGTCCTTCCAATCCGCGTGATTCCGATGCGGTGATTTCCACGTGATGGATGAGGCTGTTTTTGAAGAGGCGCTCCAAAATGGGATTGGCGGATCGCAGGTAATACACGTTGCGCACGGCTTCTTTGCCCAAGTAATGGTCCAAGAGATACACCTCTTCGTCGGCGAAGCACGAGAGCAAATCTTTCTCCAGGGATTCGAAGCTTTTCGCATCGTGTCCCACGGGCTTTTCGACGATGCAACGGAAGGCCATGCCTTTGGCGTGGACGCCGCCGGCGCAGATATTGTGCAGCACTGCCGAGAAGACGGCGGGCGGCACCGAGAGGTACGCCAGGCGCACGGGGCGGCTCCCGCTTTTTTCCAGCAGCGACAGGCGCTTGGCGACGCTGCGGAAATCCGCGGTATTGTCGTACTGGCCGCAGTGGTAGTGGAAGTGCGCGAGGAATTCGTCCAGTACTTTGCGGTTCACCTCGGGCATTTGCGCGTGGACGGATTCTTCCACGAGCGCCCGGAAAGCCGCGTCATCCATGTCCGTGCGCGCATAGCCTACGATGGCGAAATCTCGGGGCAGGCGCTTCTTGAGCGCGAGCACATAGAGCGCCGGATAGATTTTGAGCTTGGCCAGGTTGCCCGATGCGCCGAAGAGCACGAAGCTGAAGGGCGAGCTGGTGCGCAGTGTCGATGGAGAAGTGGGCAGCGGCATGGAAGCTCCATTGTAGAGATTCACTCCTCCTCGGCAATCATTTGTGAATTGAACGCCGCTATGGATGCCGACGATGCCCGTGTCCGCTCCTGGATGGAAATATATTTTCGCCGAGGAGATCTGCTACTATGATTTGCGAATCTCTGTGCGTCAAATCCCTCTTATCAACGGTTTGCTCGCTCGCGCGCAGGCCTGGCATTGGCTTCTTTCTGCCGCCTTCGTAAGGCATGCTTGTCGGATATATCGCTTCACGCTAGGATTTGCGCACATCACCGTTCTATCCAGAGCAGCGTCCAGGGATCTGGCCCGTACGAGACGCTCCCCAGCTTGCCCTTGCGGCGGAGTGGGAATTCCAGCCCCTCCGGGGAAGATAGCTGTATGACACTCTTCCTCTTCCGTGGGAGAGTTCTTTGTGATCCTTCGTCTTGTTGTGAATGTTGAAAGTAGAATGTGGAATGTAGACAAGCCATAGAAGTCTGTAATTATTTTGCAGCAATCTACATTCGACATTCCATATTCTACATTCTCAGTTTTATTTTCTCTCTTCTCAGCATGTCTCATCTCTTCACCTCCGAATCCGTCACCGAAGGCCATCCCGATAAAATCTGTGACCAGATCAGCGACGCCATCTTGGATGACGCGCTGCGCCAGGACCGCAACGCGCACGTGGCTTGCGAGTGCCTTGCCACCACGGGCCTCGTGGTCATCGCGGGCGAGATGCGCACGCGCGGCTATATCCCGCTGGCCGAGATCGCGCGCCGCACCATCCAGGAAATCGGTTACGACGACGCCACCTATGGTTTCGATCACCGTGCGTGCGCCGTGCTCGTGAGCGTGGGGGAGCAGAGCGCGGACATCGCGATGGGTGTCGACGAGAAACCGCAGGACCAAAAGGAGCAAGGCGCAGGCGACCAGGGGCTGATGTTCGGTTTCGCCTGCGACGAGACGCCGGAGTTGATGCCG
>DAISLF010000014.1:0-12057 GCA_036820585.1 Candidatus Peribacteria bacterium
CAGCAACAGAAAGAGTAAAAATGCGAATTACAGCTCACGAAATTGCACCGCTTTGCATTTGCGGCAGCTTGATCCAAAGAGAATTTTGCGCTACAATGGAGAGATTTATGACAGACCAAACACCCACACCGATGCCGCCGATCATGGAAGGAGACGAGCTCTACGATCTCCTGATGGGCAAGATCGAGCCCGATCTGACGACCAAAAACCTGCCGGGCCTCAAGGAAAAATATAAAGGCGAGAGCAAGGCCGATGCCGCCTCCCGCAGCGAGCGCTACCAGAAAGCCTTCGAGGAATACGAGAAGCACCTGCAGGAGTACGGCAGCAAGTGGAACGCCCAGCTGCATAGCTACAAGGAAACCGCCATCGCCTCCATCGAGCAGGCGGACCGCAAGAATGACCTACAGCAAATCCAAGACCTCGAATCCGCTATTACTTCCTCCTAAACCTTATGCGTACCCAGTGGATCAACTTCTTCGGCCAATCGTTCGCACGCGAGTCGCGGTTGGTGTGGATGTCACCTGAAAAACCGGCAGATGCTCCTGTGAAACCGGCAGATGCTCCGCAAATTCCCGATAAGGAAGTAAAGCCCAAAGATAAAGCAGATGATGTTGCAGATAAAGGTAAAGATGCAGCGAATAAAATGAGTGATGAGGAAAAAAATAAAGCTGTAAAAACTAATATTGATCTGGTAAAAACCTGTCTCCCCAATAATCTTAAAGACATTTTTGATCAAACTGTGAAACAGATACCACCGTTGGAACTATTCCCCAGAATTGAAGCAATCACGAAAGTCGTGACATCCACGTCGCAAGAGGATTTAAAAGTCTTAAGTGGAGTTGCGGCGGCGATGTTGGCGCGAGGAGCACCAATCAAACCTGAAGCATTTCTCAACCCCAAAATTATTCTTGCGCAACTCAATACGGGAAACAATTTAAATTATCTGAAGCAACTGAATCAAAAAGCTCCAGAAGTTGTCACGCAGTTCTTTAGTAAGCTGGATGAAGCATACAAAACCACGAACATGCCAGGCGCTCCCAATGCTGGGCCGAATCCTGGGGATAGCGGTCCTGAGTCAGAAGGCAAACAAGCAATTGACACGGTAAAGAAACAAGTCGCAATTCTTATGAATCCGGACGTAAATATTCCTATTGAAGACAAAATAGCCGCCGGCATACAGGCATTCGCCGCAGTAATGCAAATTTTGCACAATATTTGGTCGAATCCCAATTTCTTCAAGAAGGGCGCTCCCGGTGCTTCGCCCGATGCAGCAAAAGACCCGAATTCCCCTGATGCGAAAAAAAATGGTAAGGATAAGAAAACTGAATACTCCGCGACAGGTCCGGAAAAGTGGAAGCAGCTACGAGATGAGGCAAAGAAATTGCCTAACAATAATTCTGGCAGCATGAAACAGTTGCGGGAGAATAAAGACGCGGATCTGATAAAAAAGAATGAAACTATTAATGAATATTCAAAAAAAATTGGAGACGCCAAAGGCCAATTAATGACAAAAGAGGAGGATGTAAAAAAGCTCCAGATACAAAAAGAAGACAAAGACGAAAAAAATAAACCTAAGGATGATCAAATGACGAAAGCAGAAAAAGCCGTCACTGAGGCAAAGGCGGAAGTTGAAAAGGTTGAAAAAGACAATACAAATGCCGAGAAAGAAAAGAAAGATCTTAAAGAGGACCTGAAGGCAATCGATGCAATACACGGTGCGATGAAAGACGGAGAAAAAATTGGAAATGATGCAATCGTCGCGGTAAAGGACGGCCTCGGTATGGCCAAACATACAGAAACAGATGTGCTGATTTCCATTCTTGATAGTATCAAGATAGAACCTGACGAAACTCTCTATGAGCTTAAAACAGGTATCAGCGAGGCAGGCCGCGCGGGACTCCTATTGCTTGGTCAAGACACGAATCCAAAACTGGAAAAAATCTCAGACTTCGGCATCGAGACGACAAGCGGCCATATAATTGATGCCAAAAAATTCAGCGATGCACTGGATGCTATTGGTAAAAATATTGTGAAACCCGGCGAAGAGAAAGATGAGAAGAAAATACTCGAACGTAAAACAAATCAGGCGGCCTTCTTCATCAAGATGGCCTTAGAAAAGATTGACGTCGCTGAAGGCAAGCCTGACACACAATTTAAACGCGCAAATGACGTACTTGCGACAATCGGCAAAGATAAACGTGAGGCAGTAGAGAAGGACATCGGAGAAATACTGCAAAAAAAAGATGGAGGTCATACATTAAATGAACCATTCACTGGAACAAACAGTGTTGACTACGATCTAAAAATTGCTGTCGAGAAGGATGGACTGAAGCTTGAAACAAAAAAGGTCGTCGCACAAACCTAGAGAATAACATATCCGCATATTCTTCCTTTCCTATAAAGAAATACCCACAAAATTCATGACCGAACCGCAGCAGCAAATCTCGCTCGGCGATACGCTCCGCTCCGCAGTGGAACAAGCGATGCAGGAGCTCTTGCCTGCGCTTCCCGCGATGCCGTCGCCCGAAGCAGCATATGACGGGCTGATGGCCGCCATCGAACCGGAGCTGACATCGCCGCAGATCGGCGGACTGAAAGAAAAATACAAAAAGGAGAAAGCAGTCGATCGACAGAAGCGCATGGCGCGCTATCAAGCGGCATTCCAAGCGTATAAGAATCAATTCGCCGACTACGCGGCTGCGATGCACCAGACCGTACGCACTTTCCAGCGCATGGCCATCGGCATCGGCGAAGCATTGTCGGCCACACAGGACCAAAATGCGCTTGATGCCCTCTCTTCCCAGTTTTCTTCCTGAGCAATGCGGACATTCTTGCGATCCATCGGCAATGGCATGGAAGGCGAACACCGGCTGCTGCATATCGCGGAAGCCAACAACCGAAACGCGCCGGAGAACATAAAGAATCCTGAAGAGACCGTCGACGCAGACAAAGAGCGCGCGGCAGCCATCGATGCGAATGCGAAGTTGGTTGCCGGTCACCAGAAAGAAATAAATACGGCCCTTGATTCGTGCCGAAAATCTGTGGAGGAACAAGCACAACTGATATTTATGCGGGCAGTGCGCGATGCAACAATGCAAGTGCTGGAGCGATCTAGATTCGCGCCAAATTTTACGAGCATGTTGATGGATCCGCGATGTTCCCTCTTGCGGGCAGATGCCATTTTGCATTTCAATCAGACCGATACGCGGCAAACAATAGCTATGAAGCAAGCCATCGCGACCTTGGCACGCGGACTGTTTCAGCAACGATTCACCGCGGCGCTTCCTGATCTTAAAAAAACAGCGGCTTCGAAAGCCAATGCCGCACATCTTCAAGACTCGCATGTACAACTCGAAGCCGGCATCAAAAGCGGGCAGATGGGCTACGGCGGCATCGAGAATATGGCAGTAAGTACGGACTATGCGAAATGGGTGGACCTGACGCCAAAACAAGAACAGCTGTGGAATACGATCGCGCAAAAATACACCAGCGCATTCAATGCCAAGTTCGGCAGAGATATTCTGGAGTGGAAAATGCGGACGACAGGAAACCGCGACCTGACTGTTGATGACGTAGAGAAATATTTCAGAACTTCGACTCCGGAAAACAGAGCAGGAAAACTTTCCAAGTTCAAAGACGAGCAAATTGCAATCGCAAACCGACAAATTCGGACGAAATTCCCCGATTGGAAAGGACGCTTCTACAATGAGATTCTGTATACGGATGCGCAATACATCGTTACCCCTCTGCAATTCTCGCCGGACGGCAAGCTCGCGGAGCCGGAGAAGCCGCTGCCAGCCCAGATGCAGCCGATGACGACGAGCAAGCAGCAACCGCAGGTCGTTACGGATCGTCCACTGAAAGGACTCGAACAAATAAGCCGTTCAAATAGGAACGAAGAAAAAGCAAAACAGAATTTGATCGCCAATCTGCAAAGTTTTAATACAGAAGATGAAACTACTCGGCCTTTCAAAGAGCTTTCGCTGTTGGCGACGGAAAAAGGAGGAACTTTCCATAATTATGCCCAGATGGAGCAAACGCTGATTCCGACGCTGCGGATAATAGTGAAAAAATTTGATGCTCAAAGGGAAACGCTGCGCAACTTTTCTGTTGTGATCGGACCGGAAGATCAGAAAGAGGGAAAAATTTGGCTGGATGACAAACAAGTCATTGCGCTTCGCTATAACGATACAGAAAGACAAATGCAGCAAGTATTCGACGAAGCCCTGAACGATAATTTCATCAGCAAAAGATCCGAGTCTCCAGAAAAACGATAGGGGACCGCTCCGGGCGCAGTAGTTTTTCACGCGCTCACACTCTCGTTCGTTTCAGCCGCAAAAAATGAATTTCTGTGGTCCATAAGAACCTGATGCTTCTTTCTCCGGCTGCCTATCTTGTTTTGGCGGACCAGACGGGACTCGAACCCGCGACCTCTTCCGTGACAGGGAAGCGCTCTAACCAGCTGAGCTACTGATCCACAGTGATGACGTGAATGAACAACGACGTGAGCGCAGCGCCTTCTTTTCTCACGCCGCATTGCGATGCGGCTAGGCCAGCTGAGCTACTGATCCACAGTGATGACGTGAATGAACAATGATGCGCGAGACCAGCTGCCTGTCCACCGTCGTCCTGAGCCTTACGAAGGACGGAGGCGGAAGCTACTGATCCACGGCCGGATCCGTAATGATACCAAAAGGTAAACGGCCCTTTGTGCGTCACGGGGCCGAGGAACGGTATCATTGTGGGGAGCCGGTGACAATGCCGTGATCATCGTTTCGCGGTGTTTTCCCTCACCTAAAACCCCGCGGCAAACGTATTGGCCAGCACAACGCACACGCCCGCGATCACGAGCCAAGAACAAAGCGTCACCCGCGCCTGCGGATCATGCAAAAGCCACTGAAAGCACCGGGAAAAGAGGGATGTGGGTTTATCTGCCATTTGTATATATTATAGAACAAAAATAATTTTTTAGCAACACCTCCAACCGTGAATCCTGAAACTCCCTTTTCCTTTTGAGTAAGCCAAAGAGGCAGCACACTGGTAGGTATCTAACCCTCTACACATATGTCTCTGCTCCCTTTGGAGGCACATCATATCGTTGGCCTCCGGTCTTGGGTAGGCCAGCATCTTCCGCATCGGGCATATCCGCACGGCGGACGGCCATCCATTTTATCGGATGATGACCTCGTCACGATCCTCGTATGGAATGCCATCGCTCTCCATCAGAAGACGATGAAAGATATTTGGATGTTCGCTCGTCTTCATCTGCGCGAAACATTTCCAAAGCCTCCGAGCTACTCCGCCTTCGTCGAGCATTGTCACCGCGTCACGCCGCAGATGTTCTTGCTATTGCAGCACCTTCTCTCCACGGACGAGCCGATCAAGATCGGAGATTCCACGATGCTCCCCGTCTGCAAACTGCATCGTGCAGATGCGCATCGGGTAGCCAAAAAGATCGCAGCGTTCGGCAAGAATCATCAAGGCTGGCACTACGGGTTCAAGCTCCATGCCTCGATCACGCTCCGCAAGACCCTGAGCGTCGTCGTGCTCACTCCCGCCAATGTCTACGACGGACAAGTATCGCCGAGCATCTTCAACGAAAAGACGCAGCTGGGGATCGGCGACAGCCACTATGGAGCCAGAGTGATGTGCGAATATCTTTGGGAACGATCACACACGTTTATGTTGGCACCGCCGCACTACAAGCAACGACGGAAGATCACGGCTCCCTGGCAGCTCTTCTTTCTCCGAGAACGCTCAAAGATTGAGAGCGTCTTCGACATCCTCAAGGAGCATCTCCACCTTGTCAGCTCGTTTCCGCGGTCTCTCTTCGGGTATCTCGTCCACTATGTCCGTATCCTGCTTGGGTATCAGATTCTGGCTCTGTCATGCGCAGAGTGAGGTTTCAGGATTCACGGCTCCAAAACTCACCTTTCTCTATTCCAGATACAGCAAGGGGTTCTTCTTCACGCCATTCACGCGCACTTCGAAGTGGGTGTGAATGCCGGTCGGACCGTGGACGCGGCCGGTATTACCCATGAAAGAGATGGCCTGGCCGCGCTTCACGTGATCACCCACATGCACGTAGAGCTCTTTATTGTGGGCGTAGAGCGTGATGAGACCGTTGCCATGATCGATCTCGATCACATTGCCGTAGCCGCCGTCGTAGCCCCAATCGGCACGGATGACAGTGCCTTCCTCCGCCGCATAAATAGGGCCGCCGCCTCGCACCTGCATGTCCACGGCATAATGACCCGGCTGATAGCCTTGGGTGATGCGGCAATCCGGCCCGCAAGGCGACTGGAGAAGTGTCTGCGTGATGAGCGCGCTGATGGCAGGCGCGCGTGCCGTGCCGGGGATGGTGGGCGAGCCCAGACGCAGCTGAATATCCTTGCTCGGCAGCTCATCGGCGAAGCGCAGCGCCTCGCCCACCGAGGCGACGACGGCCGGCGAGCCGGCGACGGGCTTGGCGCCGGGGATGATGAGCTGCTCGCCCGGGATGATGTAGCCGCCCTGGATTTTATTCTGCTTCGCGATGGTATTGGTGGAGATGCCGTAGATCTGTGCGATTTTTCCAAGCGTCTGTCCGCGGGAGACCGTATGCAGCGTGCCATCCACGGGCAAAATGATCAGCTCCTGATCGGGATGCAGCTTGGCCGAGGCCGAAAGACCGTTGGCCCATCGCACGGTCTGAGGGCTCAGATGATACTGCGCGGCGACTTTCTCAACGGAATCTCCTTGCTTGGCTTTGTAGACAAGCACGTCACTATACGCAAGCTGTGAGCCCGCGGTACCTACCGACGATGACTTCATGAGGAAACCGTCTTCCACGAAGAGAAACTGCTGCGTGGCGGCGGTGGCAGCCGCATCCTCGGGCGAGAGAGCGGCGGAAGGAATGTAGGGCGGCAGGAGCGTGCTGCCGAGCAGCCCCAGTACCAGCAGGATGCGTAGACGCAGCGACAGCCAGCGGAGAAGGGGCGTGCGCATGGAAAGCTCAGGCAAGAAGCGCGAGGGTACGCAGCAAGGAGCGCATGTCTATATACCGTTCGCGCGATCCCAGGAGAACGACCATATATTCCCGGCCGCCCTCGCGCACCACCGAGAGCAGGCATTCGCGCGCATCCCCCGTGGTACCGGTTTTGCCCGCGAGCACGGCGGGATCCTGGCGGAGCAATTCATGGGTATGCAGCAACGGGAGCAATCCGCCGTCCGCATCGCGGATGACGGTCTGCTTCATGGACATGCGGCTGCGGATCGCGGCATTGCGATAATCAAAGAGCGCCAGCCACGCGATATCGCGCGGCGTCGACCACTGCGCGGGATCATCGAGCCCGATGGGATTGGCAAAGGAAGTGTCGTGCAACCCCAGCTCTTGCGCGCGCGCGTTCATGGCCGCGACGAATGCGGCCTCCGTACCCGAGTGATAGAGCGCCAAAGCCTCGGCCGCATCGTTGGCGGACACCATCAGCATGGCAGAGAGCAGATCGCCCACCGTATAGCGTTCGCCCGGCACGAGCGGTGCCTTGCTGCCTTCCACTTTGTTGATCGTTTTGGGCACGGTGACCACTTCGTCCATCGAATGATTCTCGGCGATGAGCAATGCCGTCATCAGCTTGGTGAGGCTGGCGAGCGGGCGGCGCATGTCGGCATTGCGGCCATAGAGCTGTTGGCTGCTCTGCAAATCCAAAACGAGAACGCCGGATGCGGACACCCGCTTGCCGAGGGTCGGCACCTGCGCGCTACCCGGGACGAACGGGGAGGGAGACGCGATGGAAAGATCTGCCAAGGGTACGAGTTCCGGCAACGTGCTGCCCAGCACCGGAACCATCCCCATCAGCAAGACTGACAGGACTGCGCTGTACATCAGGCAGAGTCTACGGACTTCCCGGGAGACGGGGAAGCAGTTGGAATACTTTATTGATTCAATCTGATATGTATGTCAATGAAGCAAACAGCAAGATGAATGTGGAATGCAGAAAGGAGAATGTTGAATTTTCTACATTCTACATTCCCTATTCCAGATTCTCATCACCGGTACACCACTCTCCCCGCCAAACGCAGATCGACATATTGGTGAATGTCTTTCAGGCCTACCGCTTGCAGGAAAACCTTGTAGCGCCCGATCTGCTCCTGCAAAGTGCTATGGAGATCAAACCACAAACTGAAGGCATTCGTGGCCAGATGAAATTCCTGCGCGCGCACATAAACGCTGCGCGCCGTGATGTGCAAGCCGAATTGCGAAGCGAGCGTCTGCTCGGTCTGCTGCATGCGCATGAGCATATCGGGCGCGAGCAAGAGCGTCGCCGGCAGCGGACGGACACCCCAATCGCGGATCTTGATGGCAGGCAGTTTACTGTCCGCCATCGCGCTGCTGGTCACGACGTACATGCCGTTCTCGGTGAGATAGTCATACTGCCGCACGGGTAGCGCGGCATGTAGAGCGTCACCGGAAGCCGTGGAAAGTATTGCGCCGGACTGGGCCGCTTTATTCAACGGTTCTTCTAAAATGAGCCGCGCGATGATGGGCTTGAGCGTGATGCGCACGAAAAGCAACGACGGATACTGCTTCTCCAGTGAGACGCTTTGCAGATCGGGCACCACGTCGCGCACGCGAGCCGTCACATCGCGTGCCGAGACAAAGAGCATGTGTTTGCCAAAAAGCGGCGCGAGCGCTTGCTGGATGCGCGCGACATCCACCCGTCCCTCGCCGCGCTGCACGCGGATCTCGCGCACTTGCAGGATAGGGGAGAAGAGCGCGACGCCCATGACCGCCAATACCAAGCCGCCGACGATAGAGAGCAACCAGTGCCGGAGCCGCGTCTGCCAAACTTCCCACATATTGGCGATGCGCCGTCCCGTTTTCTTCCACCGTTCGCGGTAGCCGCCACTCGAGCGGCGATGCCGGCGCTTGGCAAAGGATTGCATCGCAGGAGATACACGACGATTGAAACGGCGCGGCAGCGGTCGCTTGGGTCGCAGGAGCACGGCGGCTATCATAGAGGACTCAGAGGACCGAGAGGAATCAGAAGACGCAGAAGAGAGGAAAAATATTCTGTCATCCACAGAGAGATGCCGTTTCTCTTTCGAATTCTTTTCTTCTGCGTCGTCTGCATCTTCTGTATCCTTCCCCTATGCGTCTCGCTATCGTCGCGGACTGGCTGACCACCTACGGCGGTGCCGAGCATACGATTGCGGAGTTTCTGCAGATCTGGCCCGGCAGTCCTCTCTATACCACCGTCGCGCGCCCGGACAGGCTGGGGCCGCTCGCCGGTGCGCAGATCCACACATCGCGCCTGCAACCGCTCTATCGAATTCTCCAAAAACACCAGCCGTTGCTGCCGCTCATGCCGCGCGCATTGGAAGAGCTGGATCTGGACGGATTCGATGCGATCCTCAGCTCCTCGCATGCGGTAGGCAAAGGCATCGTGCCGTCGGATACGAGCATCCATGTGTGCTATTGCCACACGCCCATGCGCTATGCGTGGGAGATGGAAGCAGAATACTTGGAAGACTTCCGCATTCCGCGATTGCTGCGCGGGAAAGTGAAGAATGAGCTGCGCCGGCTGCGGCGCTGGGATCTCTCCACCGCCAAGCGCGTGGATACGTTCATCGCGAACTCCCAGGAAACCCAAAGCCGCATCGAACGTATTTACGGCCGGACTTCCACCGTGATTCCCCCGTCCGTGGATGACCGATTTTTCACGCCGGCTCTTGTATCCACGGACGAGCGAAAAGAATTCCTCGCCATCGGACGATTGGTGCCGTACAAGCGTTTCGATCTCCTGATCGAGCTGGCCAACGCGCGCCGCTTGCCGCTGCTCATCGCCGGCAGGGGGCAAGAGGAACAGCACCTGCGCGCCATGGCGGGTCCCACGATCCGCTTTTTGGGCTTCGTGCCGGATGAAGATTTGCCCCTGCTCTATGCGCAGGCGAAGGCATTGCTCTTCCCGCCGCTGGAAGACGCCGGCATCGTGCCGCTGGAAGCCCAGGCCTCGGGCACGCCCGTGATCGCTCTGGGCCGCGGCGGCGCGCGCGATACGATCGTGGATGGAAAAACAGGCATTTTTTTCGACGACCAAACGCTCCCATCATTGGCGGATGCAGTCGATCGCTTCGCTGCATTGCGATTCGATCCGGCCGCGATCAGAGCGCACGCAAAACAGTTTTCTTCGGAACGCTTCCGCCGGCATATGGCAGAAATCGTAGAAATGACTCTCGCAGAAAAAAACAGAGATTTATTTGAAGGAAATACACGAACGCAAAGAAATCAATGAGTATCTATTCCGAGCTTCTTCGGCTTATCTCTTCCTTGATGTGAAGCCAGGTATCTGCTTACTTCTTCGTTGACGTGAAGCCACGTGTCTTCTGAAAACTCTGAGATGATTCTTCCAATATCCTCATCACTTGGAAGAGACGGGATATCGAGTGCGGATTGTGGAGCGGGCTGGCCGAGGTATTCGTATCGTTCAGACATGCTCCGATGCTACTATTTTATGATCGCCATTCAAGAACTTTGCGCATCTTGAAAGATCTTCCATCGCTCATGTGAGAATCTTCCCCGCATCGCGTTCGTCTTCGATCTCGCCCACCAATTCCTCCAGCACGTCTTCCAGCGAGATGATGCCTGCCGTTTTCCCCTGCTCCTGCACCACCGCAAGATGGATATGGCGGCGGCGAAAGAGCGTGAGGAGCGCATCGGCGCGCATGGTGGCGGGCACGAAGAGCACTTCATGCAGCACCGTGATCACGGGCTGGCTTTCATGATTTTTGGCGACCGCATCATACAAATCGTGATTCATCACGATGCCGCTGATGTCATTGAGCGTACGATGGTAGACCGGATAGCGCGAATGCGCATGCTTCGAGACCTCCGCGACGGCCTGCCGGATCGTCATCGTATCCGGGAGCGCGGCAATGTGGCGGCGTGGCGTCATCAGATCGCGGGCATGCCGGTCATTGAGAATGAACACGCGATGAATCAGCTCGCGTTCGCTCTCGCGGATATGGCCCGCGCCCCCGCCGATGCGCGCGAGCGCGCGGATTTGTTCCTCGGTGCCGATGCGCCGCTTGCCGACCTTAAAAATATTCACCAATTTCTCCAGAATGAGCACCACCGGAAACAAGCAGTAGATGGATGCCAGAATGAACGGCGCTACGAAGCGGCTCACCGTGGGCGCATAATGCGTGCCGATGGATTTGGGGATGATCTCGGCGCACAGGATGGAAAGGACGGTGAGCACCGCCGTCATGATGCCGATGGCCGCGGTGCCGAACAGTGTGACCGCTTCTTCGCCGATCAGAATGGGCCCCAGGATATTCACGATGCTCGTGAGGATGACGATCACCACCACGATGTGCGTGAAGCGCTGCGTCACGCGGCGCAGTATCTTGGATCCCCACTGCTTCTGCGCCACCATTTCTTCCACCTCCGCATAGCCCACGCTCAGGATCGCGGCGTCCGTCATGGCCAGGAAACCCGAGAGCAAGACAAAGCCGAGAATGTAGACGATGAGCAGTCCTATGGAAATGAGTATAGCAGAATCCTCAGCCGGATGCGGAAATCCTAAATCTCCAGTACCAAATACCAAAAACGAGCAGAGAAGCACGCCATACATAATTTTGGTATTTGGGATTTGGATTTTGGTATTTTCTCCCGGAGTATCCTCTTTCCCATGTTCCGCCGTCCCGATTCGCACAAAGGCGAGAATGGCAAGGTCGCCGTCATCGGCGGATCGCCCGGCATGCACGGCGCGCCGCTTCTCAGCGCCCTTGCGGCGGAGGCGAGCGGCGCAGATCTTGTCTACGTCTCGCTGCCGCGTTGCCATGGCGATGCCGCCAAGCTGATGTCGCTCAATTTTCAAGTGCATCCTTTTGCCGGAGACGATATTGACGATGAAGACGTGCAACCGATACTGGAGCTCCTCGCCACCGCCGATAGCGCCGTGATCGGCCCCGGCCTCTCGCGCACAAACGACGCGCAGCGCGTCATGCGGCAGATCATCGAGGGCAGCGCGTGCCCGCTGGTATTGGACGCGAGCGCATTGCAGCCCTGGACAC
>DAISLF010000015.1:0-6487 GCA_036820585.1 Candidatus Peribacteria bacterium
TGATAGCTCTCTTTGGCTATGGTTTGAAGAAAGTGAGGTTTATGGATTCAGGGTGTAGAGATATTGCCAAATATTTTTTAATTATTTCTTATATATCTCTGTGACGCTCTGTCCGCTCTCGATATTGCGGATGACTTGGGCCAGGAGCGGGGCAATAGGCAGGATGGTGAGGTGCGGCAGAAGCGAGGCATCGTTGGGGATGCTGTCTGTCACGACGACTTCGGTGAAGTCCGCCTCTCGCAGTCTCTCGATCGCTGGACCCGAGAAGACGGCGTGCGTGGCTGCCGCGTACATCCGGGTGCTGGCGCCATGTTCGATGAGCGCTTTCTTCGCGGAGAGTAACGTGCCGGCGGTATCGATGATGTCATCAAAAAGGATGCAGGTCTTGCCGTTCACGTCGCCCACCACTTCCTGGATTTCCGCCTGCTGATGGCTGGGACGGCTCTTGTGCAGGATGGCGAGCTCGGCGCCGATGGTATCGGCGAATTTCTTGGCGCGCTTGGCCCCGCCCGCATCGGGCGCCACCACCACGGGATGCGGCAGATTTTTCTTCTGGAAATACGCGCGGAAGATCGGCCGTGCCGAGAGAGCATCCACGGGGATCGAGAAAAATCCCTGGATCTGGTCCGAATGCAGATCGAGCACGATCACATGATCCACTCCCGATCCTTCCAGCAAATGCGCGATGATCTTAGCCGAAATAGGCTCCCGAGGTTCGGCCACCCGGTCCTGCCGCGCATAGGGAAAATGGGGGATAATCACGTGGACGGTTTTGGCGAAGCTCAGTTTCGCAGCCTGGCACATCAGGAAAAGCTCCATGCTGTCTTCATTGGGATTGCGGCTGCCGGTCTGCACGATATACACATCTTTGCCGCGTACCGATTCCTCATATTTGATGTAATGCTCGCCGCAGCTGAATTTCTTGCGCTGCACTTTGCCGAGGACGGTGCCCAGCTCGCTCGCGAGAGCGTCCGCCAGGGCCGGGTGGGAAGATCCGGAGAAGAGATGCATTGCGTGTGGGGGTTCTGCGAGTCCGCTATTATTATAGCAGATGCAGCTGCGATGGACACTATCCGTTGGCTTGCCTGTTACCGACGAAGAGGCCACAGACGCCCTGGGGAAGCTCTCGGGCATAGTCTTGCAGCCTGATACGGGCAAGATAGAAGGTTTTTTCGTCCAGGGGGGCGGACTATGGCCAGGACAGCAATTGTTCTTGTCGTCACTGGATATCCTGCGATGGGGGACGCATGTTTCCGTGCGCAGTGCCGATGTGCTGGGTCCTTCGGAAGATCGGATCCGCGTGCAGTCCCTTCTCGCGCAAGCGCGTCCCATCTTGGGGCAGCCGATCATGACCGAGAATGGCAGGGTGCTTGGGCGCTGCGCCGACGTACAGTTCGATACCGAGCATTTTGATGTGCAATGGCTTTTCCCCCGCCGATGGCTGCGTTGGGGAGTTGCGTTACCTGTTTCCCAAATCATCGAGGTGCGCAAAGACGCAGTCATTGTGCGAAATACCGCCGCTCCGGAAAAAGAAAGCAAAACAGAGGACACGCTGCCGCTGCTGCCCCGCTTGCCGGAGGCGGCATGAATACGAAGAGCGCTCGCCCTGCCCTTCTCTGGGTGTCAAAATATTTGTTGAGAAGAGGTGAGACTCTCGACAAAAAAAGCCCGCACTGCGCGGGCTTTGAAGACGTGAGACAGAATCAGTGGCCGAAGGTCTGGGCGACGCCGGTGGTGAAGAAGCCGACGAGCACGCGGGCGAAGAGGATGATGAGCAAGCCGATGATGACATAGATGATCGTCTTCTTGGCCTTATCTTTTTGTGTGTCTTCGCCTTGCGAGACGATGAGACGGATGCCTGCTACCACGATGAACACCACCGCCGCGAGCGCGAGGAAATTCAGTACGAAGGTGAGCGCCGTCAGGATGACGCCGCGAATATCGTTTTCCGTCGCACCTGAGGGCGTGCCGGGAACGGCCGGAATGGGTCCGCCGAAAGCGCCTGCTCCTTGCGCGAGGGATGCGTGAACAAATGTGCCTGCGCTCATCAGAAGAAATGCGGCGCGGTACGACGAACGTTGGAAAAAAGACATGGGGGGTAAGCGGGGAAATTGGACTCGTTGTACCCATAAATGATTTCGCGCGCAAGAAATCACGCCTTCCGGGAGGCGAAAGCGCTTGACTCGCTTCTTTGATTGATCCGTCTTAGCGGCTGAGAAATCCGACGCCGATCAGCACGATTGCGGGCAAGGAGAACCATAGATCCTGATTGAGAATCATGATCTGCATGATCTGGCTTTGCTGGATGACCGGCGACAGAATCACGGTCTTTGCGAGCGTCATATCGAGCAGCGGCACGCCCGCGATGTAGGTGAGGATGGTGCTGAGGAGCAGCCCGGCGGTGGTGAAGCCGAAGAGCCCCGTGATGATCACGTTGATGACGGGATTCATATTTTTGCCGTAGGCGATGTCGAAGCCCGCGCGCACCGCGAGAAAGATGACAATCGCGATGAAGAGCACCAGCTTCGCCATGGAGAGGATCTGCAAATCGGGCGATAAGCCGAAGAAACCCAGCAACGACCCCGAGACGCTGCTGCCCGTCACGCGCTGCAAGATGTTGCCGAATCCCTGCACCGCGACGATGGCGATGTAGCTGCTGATGATGATTTTGACCGACTCTTTCTTCCCGATGATGAAGGTATACGCGATGACGATCGCGAAGAACACGATGATGAAGAGATCCCAGGACAATGTCAGATTCATGGCGGAAATCGTAGCGCTCCCTGCGTCCGCCTCAAAATGATGGATCTTGTGGAGCGCATCGGGTGTTGCGTATTAGATATTGCGTATCGGGTATTGCGTATTTTTCTGTATAGCCACTGCTCCATACCAAATACCCCAATACTCTTTCGTGATACTCTTCCCCCATGCGTCACGGATTTCTCCGTATCGATAAGCCTGCAGGGATGACAAGCCACGATGCCGTGGCCATCGTGCGCCGCACCCTCAATGAACGGTCGGTCGGCCATCTCGGCACGCTCGATCCCGCGGCGACCGGGCTCCTCATTCTCGCAATCGGCAAGAAAGCGCTCAAGGTGGTGCATCTCTTCGGCGATCTCACCAAAGAATACATCGCCGACATTCAGCTGGGCGCCGTCAGCACCACGTATGATCGCGAAGGCGTCATCGATGAAACGCCGCCCAAAATGGGCTGGGTGATCCCGGACCAAGTGATCGTCCAAAACCTGATCGCCGATTACTTCATCGGCTCCATTCGCCAGGTGCCTCCCGCGTACTCCGCCATCAGCATCGGCGGCGAGCGCGCATACAATCTCGCGCGTGCCGGCAAAGAAGTGACGATGCCCGAGCGCGAGGTGCAGATCACCAAGTGCGCGATTCTCTCCTACGACTATCCAAAGCTTCGTCTGCAAATCGGCTGCGGATCGGGCACCTACATCCGCTCGCTCGCCAATGACCTCGGCAAGATGCTTCGTTGCGGCGGCTACCTCGCCGATCTGCGCCGCACTAAAGTAGGGGAGTGGACTGTGGAAGGAGCCAAGGCGCCCGATGCCGCGCAGTGGACCGATGTGCTGCCGCTCAAAGATGTCCTGATAGATTTTCCCCGCCGTGAGCTGAGCGACAGCGACTGGCAGGAGATTTCTTTCGGCCGCAACATCGAAGCCGAAGTGGAGCCGCAGACGATTGCTTGGCACGAGGATCTCCCCGTCGCGATCCTCATGCCCGCCCCCGACGGCACGGCGCACGCGAAGAAGGTGTTTTGAAGAAACGGCAGTGTTGTCGTTTGATCTTCCCTTTGCTATTCTCGCGCTCTCTGGGTCGGTAGCTCAGTCTGGTAGAGCAGTTGCCTCTTAAGCAATTGGCCGCGGGTTCAAATCCCGCCCGACCCACCACTATGACAAAGATCGGAGTCTATATTTTGCAGGGTTCGAGATAGTACGTCGGTAGTACCAACGATCTTGATCGAAGGTTGATTGAGCATGCCAAGAGGCAGACACACACCACGAAACGAATCGGTGAGTGGCAACTCAGAAAATTCATTCCATGTGCCACCTTCGAAGAAGCACGCTCTTTAGAGAGAACGATCAAGAAATCAAAGAATGTTACTCGTTGGCTATAATCGGTAGCTCAGTTGGTAGAGCAGCCCCGCAACGCGCAAGCGTGTGCGGGGTTGGTCGCGGGTTCAAATCCCGCCCGACTTCTCTTCATCGTACAGTATCGATGCTGTTCCTCATCGTATCGTGCTTGGTTTGGAGAACAAATCGCACCCTGCAGAAAGAATTTTTTCTTCGACGTCTTTACCTTCACGCGCTATACTAGTCGGCATGCACACACACCCTTCCATCACGATGACCGTCAGCTTCCGCGGCTGGAGCGTGCATGCCGTGCGGCGATGGATGGAAACCGCGAATGATCGCATGTATAAGCCAGACGGCTGGGAGCTCGCCATCACGCAGATGAAAAAGATCGGGACGACCACGCAGGTGGAATTTGCGCAGCGCGTTCGCGAGCAGTGCACGCAAGAATGCAGCGTGTGTTAAGGTGTGCTTGTGCACGAGACCGCTCTCATCACCGGCGCCTCGGGCGGGATTGGCGAGGAGCTGGCGCGGCTTTTTGCCAAGGACCAATTCGACGTGGTGCTGATTGCGCGTAGCGAAGAGAAATTGAACGCGCTGAAAATGGAATTGGAGAATGCATATGGCGTCCATGCGTATGTGCTTTGCGCAAATCTTGCGGACCCTGCATCGCCGCAGCGTATTGTGGCAAAACTGGCGGCTGAAAAAATCGAAGTTACCGCGCTCGTGAATAATGCCGGTTTCGGCGCGTATGGGTTTTTCCATCAGACCGATTTTCTGCAGGAAAAAGAAATGCTGCAGGTGAATGTCGTCGCGCTCTCAGAGCTCACGAAGCTCTTGCTGCCCGGCATGGTACTGCGCAAGAAAGGATATATCTTGAACGTCGCATCCACGGCGGCATTCCAGCCGGGCCCGCTCATGGCGGTCTACTACGCCAGCAAAGCATATGTGCTTTCATTGTCTGAGGCGCTCGCGGATGAGCTGGCAGGCACGGGCGTGCAGGTCACCTGTCTGTGCCCCGGCCCCACCAAGACCGGCTTCGCGGCGCATGCCAAGATGGGGAAATCTCGCCTTTTCACGGGATTGGCGATGACTGCGCAGGAGGTGGCGCTCAGCGGATACCATGGCATGCAGGCGGGCAAGCGCGTGATTATTCCCGGCTGGAAAAATACCATCATGGCTTTTGCCACGCGGTTCGTTCCTCATTCTTTCGCAGCGCACCTCGCTCGCAGGATGCAGGAAACGAAAGAATGATCACTTCCCCATTACCGATTCTATTCCATGCCGCTGGATCGTCTTCCAGTCGAAGGGGAATTTATGCGTCTCCACCGCGCGCACGAGCGCGCCGAAGCAGTGCCACTTGGTCAGCATCGAGTAGGTGAACGCGTTGCCTGTTTCCTGCACGGGATTGTAGTCGTCGAGAAGTTTGTGTTCCGGCGAAACCGGCACGGCGCCCATCGCGAGACAATGCTGGATATCCGCGGCGGGCGTTCCTTCGCTCAGGAAGAGCGCCATGTCCGATGCGCAGTACATTTTTTCGATATCCGCCGCGCTGTCCGCCATGATATGGATGCGATGATGATGTTCCTTGGCGAGCTTCGTGAAGAAGGCGCCGTACTCCGGCGAACCTTTGCCGAGCACCAAAATTTCGACCGGGAGCGAGAGGAGGCCCGGCAATACATCTTGCAAGAGCTTTCCGCCGAGCGCGTCGCTCATGCCGGCAGGCAAACACACCATGGGACGCTTCGCCTCGCGGGGCCAACCGAGCTCTTCCTGCAGCGCCGTTTTCTGCGCCGTTTTCTGGTCTAAAATACCAAAGCCCGGCTTGCGTGCGCTTGCGTTGGAATAATGCGGAAGAGAGGGCATTGGTTTATGTGAGAAATCCTCTTATTATAGCCTAAATGTGTGCTTCTTGGAAGATACTGAAAGTTGACATGCTCTTAAAAGAGACAAGAAATAAGAAGCAAGAGACACGATGAATGAGATGCAGCATTTCTCGTTTCTTGCGCCTTGTTTCTTGCGTCATCTCATTGCACTCTTTCTCCCGTGGAACACCTTGTCCTGATCGACGGCCATCATCTGATGTATCGCGCCTACTATGCGATCCCCAAAACCTTGCGGACGGCGTCGGGGGAGCAGACGAACGCCGTGTTCGGCGTCGCCTCCATGATCATCACTGTATTGCGGGCGGAGGAGCCCGATCGCCTTCTTTTTTGCTTCGATGCCGGCGAGGAGACATTCCGTCACCAGGAGAATGCGACGTATAAAGATGGGCGCGCCGAGACGCCCGATGATTTCTATCTGCAGATCCCGCGCATCATGGAGCTGGTCGAGACTTTTGGATTCCTGCACGTCTCCGACCGGCAATTCGAAGCGGATGATCTGCTTTGCAC
>DAISLF010000015.1:6497-12025 GCA_036820585.1 Candidatus Peribacteria bacterium
GGGGAGGAAGCCGGCATGCGCGTGACGATCATCACCGGCGACCGCGACGCATTGCAATTGGCGACGCAGAAAGTCCGCATCGCGATTCCTCATAAAGGATACCTGCAGCCCTAGTACCTGGGTCCGGCGGAGATTCTTGCAAAGTATGGCGTGCGGCCCGATCAAGTCCCTTCCTATAAAGGACTCTGCGGCGATAGCTCCGATAACTTGCCGGGAGTGAAGGGCATCGGTCCGAAGACTGCGGCGGATCTGCTCCAGCGCTACGACACGCTCCAGGGAATCTATGGACATCTTTGCGAGATCAAGCCGGCGGTGCGCGCCAAGCTGGAGCACGATAAGGAGCAGGCTTTCTTCTGCGAACACATGGCGCAGCTCGTCTGCACGGTGGCGCAGCCGCATCCGCTGGATTCGCTGGCATTGCGCTCTATCCCGCTCGCGCCTCTGGAAGAATTTTTTCGGCGGATGGAATTCAATACGCTCGTGCATCGCTTGCATGGGGTGGCCAAGACTCCGTTCGGACAGCGCTGCTTTTCGGGGCTTGTCTCAGAAATACCAGCCGCTGCGAAGCGATCGGAAAAGACCGACCAACTTTCACTCTTTTGAGAATCTCTTTGCATAATCGTCTTTCCCCATCATCCATGAGAGATGATTTTGATAAAGACGTGACGGTAAAAGCTTTTTTCTGCGCACAATCTGTGTTCATTTCTTTTTTTCCAATTTTTTGATGAATACATTTATAGGGAAGGTCCCTCGCCTTCGGGAAAAAATCCGCATAGTTTTTTTGATCGAGAGGAGGCGTCGCGAGTACGAAACGTAGTCAGAACGCACTTGCGTGGCTGCTCCAAGCGCGATTAGACTCACAACCGTTTCCAGGTGATGGTTTGCACATCCAAAAACGCGTGCAAATCTCCAACCTTTCCCTGCCCTCCCCATGCCCAAGGAACGAGTCGTCGCAAGTCTTGATATAGGAAGCGCCAAAATCCGTACCGTCATCGCCGTCGTCGACGACGCGCACGAAGATAGCCGCACCCCCAACATCATCGGGGTCGGTCTCTCGCCGTCGCTCGGCATGCGCAAGGGCCATGTGATCGATGTCGAGGAGCTCATCCATAACATCATCTCGTCTCTCGAGGATGCCGAACGCATGGCGGGCGTGCCCGTGAATCATGTGTTCGTGGGGCTCAGCGGATCGCATATCGAGTCGTTTGACAGCCGCGGCGTCATCGCCATCTCGGGCTCCGAGATCACGGTGGACGACATCGGCCGCGTGCTGGATGCCGCCCAGGCCGTGAGCATCCCGGCCAACCGCCGCATTTTGCATATCGAGCCCAAAGCCTATGCGGTAGACGAGCAACGCGGCATCAAAAATCCTCTGGGCATGACGGGCATCCGCCTGGAGGTGGAGGCGCACATCATCACGGGGCATATCCAGCATGTGAAGAATTTGGAAAAGTGCATCGATCAGGCCGGCGTAGATATCGACGCGCTCGTGCCCGCCACCATCGCGGCGGCGGAGGCGACTCTCAGCAAGCGCCAGAAAGAATTGGGCGTGGTGGTGATCGATATCGGCGCGGGCTGCACGAGCATCGCGGTCTTCGAAGAGGGGACGATCCTGCATTCCGTCTGCCTGCCCATCGGCGGCGAGAGCGTCACCAGCGACGTGGCCATCGGCCTTCGCACCAGCATCGATACCGCCGAGAAGATCAAGATCGAATACGGCTCCGTGCTCCCCGCCGAAATGAGCGAGCGCGAGATGATTGACCTGAGCTCCGTCAGCAAAGTGGATACGCAGACGGTCAGCAAGAAGTACATGGCCGAGATCATGCAGGCGCGCTACCACGAGATTTTCTCGCTCATCAAAACGGAACTGCAGCGCATCGGCCGCAGCGGCATGCTGCCGGCAGGCGCCATCCTCACGGGTGCCGCCGTCAAAGCACCGGGCGTGCTGGACTTGGCTCGCGACGTGCTGGGGTTGCCGGTGCAGATGGGTTTCCCGGTGGATATCGGCGGCGTGATCGAGAAAGTGGATGATCCCGCCTACGCCACCGCGCTCGGCACGCTCGTCTGGGGCATGCGCGAGGATGAGCATTCATTCCAAAGCGGCAGCTCCAACGGCTTCCAAATGAAGCGCGCCGCCAAACAAGTCAGTTCTTGGGTCAAATCTCTGTTCCCCTGATCATTCGGTTTTTCGTTTCCTCCGGTCCCATCTTCCTTTCCCTTCCCTCCCATGTCCGACACATTCCGTTCTATCTTCTCCCGTGGCAGCGCAAACCAAGCCGCCGGCTCTGGCGCTTCCAAGGGTGACGACGATACCGCGACCACCCGCGAGGTCCGTCCCGATATGCTGCCGGGTGCCGTCATCCGCGTGCTTGGCGCGGGGGGAGCGGGCAACAATGCCATCGGGCGCATGATTCAGGAGAAATTGCATGGCGTGGAGTTCATCGCGGTGAATACCGACGCCCAGGCGCTCTACCATAACGCGGCTGCCAAGAAGATCACGATCGGCCGCGGCACCACGCGCGGGCTCGGCGCCGGTGCCAATCCCGATATCGGCAAGAAATCCGCCGAGGAAGCGCTGGAGGAAATCAAAGGCGCATTGGAGGGCACAGACATGCTCTTCATCACCGCGGGTCTCGGCGGTGGCACGGGCACAGGCGCCGCACCGGTGATCGCCGAAGCGGCGCGCAGCATGGGCATTCTCACGGTCGCCGTCGTCACGAAGCCATTCAGCTTCGAGGGGTATAAGAGGAAGAAGCAAGCCGAGGAAGCGCTCGAGATGCTCAAAGGAAAAGTCGATACGCTGATCACGATCCCCAACGATAAAATCCTCGCGCTCATCGATAAGACGACGCCGCTCACGGAAGCCTTCCAGGTGGTGGATGAAGTGCTGAAGCACGCCATCGAGGGCATCTCCAGCCTCATCACGGTCCATGGCTTGGTGAACGTCGACTTCGCCGACGTGAAGACCATCATGCAGGACGCAGGCACCGCGCTCATGGGCATCGGCTACGGTACCGGCGACAGCCGCGCCGCCGAGGCCGCGCGCGCCGCCATCGATAGCCCGCTCCTGGAAACGAGCATCCACGGCGCCCAAGGCATTCTCTTCAATATCACCGGCGGCACCGATCTCTCGATGTTCGAAGTGGACGAAGCCGCGCGCATCATCACCGAAGCATCCGCCCCAGAAGCCAATATCATCTTCGGCGCGGTGATCGACGACGCATTCACGGGCCAGGTGAAATGCACGGTGATCGCCACGGGCTTCGTGGAGAAAGATCTGCCGCCCATGCAGGCGATGGCTCCAGCGCAGCGCATCATCCAGAGCAACTTCAGCCGTCCGAATTCGTCCAATGCGAGGCAGGAGACCGTTCGCCAGAGCCAGCTCGCCGAGCCGGGCATGAAGAGCGCCAATGCGGACCTGAATATGGAAGAGCTCGAAGTGCCGGCGTTCATGCGAAAGCCGATCAGTAAGTGAACACCCCCACCCCCCAACCCTCCTCCCCCGTCCGTGGGAGAGGAGGGCTTTTTTCTTTTCTTCAAATTCTCCCCTCTCCCTCCCAAAGAGTGGGAGGGGCCGGGGGTGGGGGCAATCACGCGTGCGTTCCCGTACTCCCGAATCCTCCCCGCGAGTCTGCCCCGTGGCTCTCCACTTCCTCCCACTGCGCCCGTTCCACCTTCACGAAGATCCCCTGCGCGATGCGCTCACCCCGTTCCACGGTCACCGTTTGCTGCGTGATATTCTGCACCTGCACCATCAGTTCATCTTTGTCGCCATGATAATCCTGGTCGATGACGCCCAGCGAATGCGGGCACATAAGGCCTTTTTTGCGCGGCAGCGATGAGCGGGGCACCAGCAAGAGCGCATAGCCCTGTGGCACCTTCACGATCACGTTCCCCGGTACCAATGCGATCTGCCCGGGCTCGATCTGCGTCGTCACGCGCGTGATAATATCGAATCCCACCGCGCCCGCCGATTCGTAGCGGGGGAGCGGGAGAGTAGGGTCGATGCGGGTGAGGGAGATGACAAAAGACATGAGAAGTCAGCGGGAAGAATGTGGCATCTGCTTCAGAATATCCTCGACAGAATTTCGAAGCGGTTGCAATCCTCGTTGTACGGTATCCCAGATTGTTGGAAGATCCGTGTCGGCGTAGTCGTGGATGATGATATTGCGCATGCCGATGATCTTTTTCCACGGAATGTCCGCATGGTTTTTCTTCACACTTGCGGGAAGCTTTGCAGCCGCTTCGCCGAGAATCGAGAACTGACGGATGACGGCATCCTGCGTTTTTCCATCCGCAAAAAATGCAGCTTTGCCTTCCGTCGTATACTCTTCAATCCGCACAATGGCGCAGAGAATATCTTGCAGGTACACTCGATGGTTCTTTCCATTTTTCATACCATTGTCAGAGTGAACGGGCCTCCGCAAGAATACGGTCGCGCAATGCGGGCTTGATCGAGCGGGCGGGCACCAAGTCGACATGTTTCTGCAGTGCTTCTTCCAAGTCGATTTTCAGGCCGGAGAGATCAAAAAGAGTCATGTGCTCGGGCAAATCGACAAGCAGATCGATGTCGCTTGTCCTTCGCTGCTTGCCGCGCGCATAGGAACCAAAAAGGCGGATATTCTTAATACCATAGCGCTGTGCAATCCGCAGCACGACCGGCCGCATTTGCCCGATGGTCGCCTGCCCTGCGGGGGATGCCGAGCGGCGTCGAAGCGCCGGTTTTGTTCTCTTGGTAGACATACTTTGATTATCTGCATCCTAGCATACGGCTGGCTCGTCGCCCAGATAAAGATGGTTGTCTGGTTGTCACCTCGAAGCCCACCGCGCCCGCCGATTCGTAGCGGGGGAGTGGGAGAGTAGGGTCGACGCGAGTGAGGGAGACCTGCATACAGGCAGCATAGCGAAATCGTCAGCCCATAGCTTTCCTATTTATCTCTTGATCAGTCTCCTCCAGCAGGCGTCGCAGATTCAGGAAAATTACTATTCACCCACGCTTTCAATTCAAGATTGTCATTTTCATCAGACTTAAACTGCTTCACGAGATTTTCTTTGAAGGCCTTGTTATTCGAATTTTTGACAAGGTCCCAATTGATAAATCCTCTTTTGAGGAGTGCCAATAGAGCATGTTCGCCAGTGAAATTCGGATTCGTCTTTTTCCCAGGAAGTTTTTCACCCGGAAGCGATTGCACACGGCCATCATTGAAGGTCGTTGCGGCCCAATCATTCAATTTTTTACTTATATTTTGACGAAACCTTGCGCGGGCCGCTGTCATCCCTTTCTCGTGTAGATCTTTATCAAGATCAAGAATACGCGCGATATAATCTGGAGCACGATCCTTTATTTGAAAGAAACCTTGGCCATTGATTGTGAGAATGTTGTTCACGACCACTGCATCTCCGAGAAGGTTATCGGTAATGTTCGTGTAGTAATCGGGGTCCTCGTCAGCCGGCTTGACATCTTTCTGGTAGCCAGGCCCTTCGTTGTAATCATTGAATTCTTCGTCGAAGATGGAAATGAATTTTCC
>DAISLF010000016.1:0-5915 GCA_036820585.1 Candidatus Peribacteria bacterium
CGCTATGCGAAGTACATCTTGCGCGAGGGGACGAAAGATGAGAAGCATGAGCTGCTCGGATGCCTCAAGAGCAGGATGATCCTGAAGGACGGATCGATCCAGCTTGAGGAAAAAAAGCCAAGCAGGAAGCCAAAGGCTTCCTGACATTCCGCTGGTAGGGTTCAGAACTCCTGCTTCGTGCCATCGGCATAGATGACCTGCTGGAGCGTCAATACCGACTGCAGGTCTTTCTGATCGATGGATTGGAGACGCTGATGGGTGTCCATGAACTGGTTATATTCCATCTGCCCTTCCCACGTCTTCGCTTCGCCGACTTTCAAGCCATCCTCATAGGTGATGGTCATATCCATAATTTTCCGATTGAAGAGATCACTGAAGGTGATATATCCAGTGAAGGCACGGATGTCTTTTTGCGTCTTGTTGGCATACTCAATTGAAAAATCGATCGTGTCGTGATAGACCCGATTCATGAAGTCGGCTTTCGTGAATCCTTTCTTGAGGAGCTTCATGGAGACAATCGCATCGTCCTTCTTTGGAGCAGACGTGGGATCGGCAGCTGCAGCCTCCGTCGTGCTCGGCTGCCGAGCGCCTGCGGAGACGGACTTGGTGGTACTGGCAGCGCCAACCGCACCGAGGACGACCGCGAGAACAAGAACACCCACAAGTGGGAGAGCGGTACCATACTTGTTCGAGAATGTCTCTGGCTGCTTCACGCCAGACTTCTCCGCCTTCTTATCAAAGGTTCCCGTGATGAGATGCATGATGATCCCGCCGAGGAGACCTAGGACGAAGGCGAGACCAACAACGAATGTCCCACCGATCGCCGTGCCGATGGCGGCTCCGGCCTGCTGGAATTGATCGTTCGTACTGGAGACGGCCTTCGCGCCGAAGACAAACATGAAGATGATCGAGGAGATAGGGAGGAGGAAGAACGCGATCTCGGTCTGCCGGAAGAACCGTTCAAGGATGTGGTTCTTCTCCGTGAGCTGCCAGACGCTCCAGATCATGAGTGCCCAGATGAGCAGGAACGCGATGCCAACAGAGGTATTCGCGGTCATCCACGCGTAGTTTTGTGTGAAGATGGCAGCTGGCAGTAACGCCATCAGCACCTTAAGAAGCGGATGCTTCATAGGAAGTGGGGGAAGGAGGGTAGAACCGTCCCCGGGTACATCCCAAAAGGGACAACCCCGGAGGCAGGTCGCCCACATTCCCATGCCTGTCGGCACGATCAGTGGCTGCGCAGGGTTGCCCCTTACGACACTGAAGTGCCAAAAATGACAGGAAGCTGGGAATACTAAGAATATGGGCGACAGACCCAATTTAGCTCATACCGAAGCGGATGTGTAGCGGAGTTTGCAGGAAGCCATCCACCCTTTTGCATTTAAAACTCAGTATCTGACTTTGTTAACTAAGGCCGAGAGGAAGAGCCCCAGTAGCACGAATCCGGATAACACTTGAACAGCTACAACATACTCGAGGACCAATGACGTCAGATCTCCGTAACTGATGGATGTAAAAACAAAGACAGACGTAACAAATGCCTCTGCAAAATTTTTGTAGTGAAAAAAATCGTAAAGAAGAGCGAAGAATATGATGTCTGCGAGGGCAACGATCATTACTCTCCAAGGCTTTTCTCCAAATCCCCACACAAGGTAGTTCATCCATGCCAATAGTGTTCCAACCTTTGCTGAAAGGTATGCACGGAGGAACTCAACTTTCGCAAAGCCCCTTACTTCGTTCGAAATTTTTCTCAAAATCAATTTCGCAGTTCTATCGATTCTCCATGCATTGGTCTTTGCAATTTTGAACGTGTCAGAAAGGCTGGGGCTATTCATGTTTCTATACCCTGGGATGTTGTTTGGATCTGCGTTAAACAACATCCGATACTTACTTTCCAAGTAAAAGTTTTCTTGTGCCTGATGTGAGTAGCCAAAGTCCTGTGCAGCCTTCCTCATCTTGCTGTGGAAATTAAATTTATCCTCGTTACCTATTTTGCTTTGATTGATGAATTCAAAATCAGGCATGTCCGCCCGATTGAGATCGGTAAATACTCGAATCAAGCAGCAATCATCAAATTTGAGTTTCGTTAGTCTGGAATCGTAGATTCTGCGAATCCCTCCTTCCGATTTAATGAAGTGCAGATTCTGCATTTCACAGTTGATGATATTAATGTCGGATAAATGACATCTTTCGAATTCCACAAAGTGCATATCGAGATTCATCAGTGTCAATTCTCTACAGGAGGCGTATCTGATTTTTGAAAAAGTCACACTTGTAACTCTCTTCCCGGTAATCTGTAGACCATCGAGGTTTGTAAAATCCAGATTTTTGTCTCGTATGAGGCCACCCGGTATCCGTATTTGTCCCAAGTTCAGTGCGGTAAATTTACCGAATATTTCTGCGGAAAAACTGTTTTGCGCATCTCCTGACCAATGGTTGTAGCGGAAATCATCAACATGAGCGCTGGTACCCTGGTCCGATTGCACTTCAAATTGAAATATCCCCTTTGCATTCTTCAGCCAATCGAAATATGGCACGAATTCTGCATACAGCTCATATTCGAACTTATCTGCTCCTGTGATTTTCTTATTGTTTAGATCTGCCCACTCTTTTGTCTTTTCAAAGGATTCAATAGGAGCAGATGAAATTTCATGTGTTTTGTCCCAATGCCATGGGTTGTAGTATCTGTAAAAGGAATGAAGTCCGTTCCCAACAAAGAACTCGGATGTTTGGTTTGATTTCAAAATCAGCTCATCCGTCACGCCAAAAGTGTCTTGCCATTCTACAAAATGGGGCAAGACCTCTTTTACGAACCCTAAAAATTTAGGAAGATCATTTTCCCGTCGCCAATCATTAAATTCTTTAGATCCCTGCAGCCACATTTGTCTGTCTTCTCGCATATGATCAATTTAATCTTTTCTACCGATCAAGCATATCTGTCTATCAGGCTTCCGATGGATTTTAGGGCAAGCGGGTCTATCCACTCCCGCATTCCCTCTTGCTGGGGCAGGAGGGTCTATTAACACCTGTACCTGTTGGCTGGGGAGGAGGGATTCGAACCCCCGAATGGTAGCTCCAGAGGCTACTGCCTTACCGCTTGGCGACTCCCCACCGTGTGAGTGAGAGAATTGGTTTCTCGTGCTCCCACATGCAAAAGACGATGGGTGCATGTGAGGTTCTTAGCATAAAAGGATTTTTCTCAAGTGCAATGGCGAATTCCGGCTTTGCATCGTGATTTTCTTCGCTTAAGCCGGCTTGCCTGCTCCTTTCTCCCAGGCCTTCACCGCGGCTGCGGCTTTGGTGATGTCTTCCACCGTCACATACACCATGGCTTCCTTGCCGCAGGTAGTGGCGTAGATGATGCCGATATTCACTCCGGCGGCCGCGCATGTGCGTCCGATGTCGGCGATGGCGCCCGGGCGGTTCTTCATGCGGAAGGCCAGTACGTCGGTGGTCGTCACGGCGCCGAGCTCTTTCAAGACGAGCTTCGCGGTATCCGTATCGTCCACGATCAGGTGGATGATGGTGCTTGTCTTTCCTTCGGTGCAGCAAATGGCGCTGATGTTCACGTCCGACGCGCGCAGCCTGTCGCCGATCTTGGCGAGGGAGCTGGGGATGTTGGGCATGGTGACATTGACTTGTACGGCTGTTTCCATTGAAAAGAAAGAAAAACGGTTTGCGGTATTCTAGGCATGTACACACAACTATGCAAGGGTAAGCCACTCCTAATTGCTATCTTTCTGTACAGATGAGATTGGCTTTTCTCAGCATTCGAAATACCGAAGCGTTTTTGCCTGCGCTCTGCTTGTTTTCGAAGCGAACATCCAGAGAATTACGGCTCGTCGGACCGTGCGAGGGTCAGGGGATTCCATGCGGGCTCGTCGTCTGTGATGCGCTCGAATGTGAGCGTGGACGAGGTCGCAAACGGCTGACAATTGCCGATTTGCAGATCGTATGGCACCTCCTCTACGGTCAGAGAGTCCTCGTTTTTCTGCAGATCTTGCAAAACGCGCGCCACATCGTCAAAGGACACGGTCACCGAGCCCTGGATCCACTGTCCGTGGAATACAAGCGTCTCGTTTTCTTTCACAATATTGCGCAGCTGGCTGCTCATCTTTCCCGTAAGAAAATTTGCATTGCCGATCGAATATTTTTTGCCGTTCCCCAGCAGAATCTGCGGACCAGTGGCTGCGGTACCGCGCTCGAAGACGCACGCGATGCTCTGCGCAATATTCTCTTGTTGAAAGCATGACGGAGCGGGGCTGTCAAAAAGAAGAGCGAACGATTGAAAATGAGGATTGCCGAGATCCAGCACCTTCGTGCCATCGGGCAGCGCTCTCGCAGACCGGGGCACGCTTTCGCGGAAGTCCGCTGTTCCTCCATCGGGCGAGGCTGGATCGTGATCTCCCTGAAGCAGGCACGCGATCATCAGGCTCATTCTCATCGCGATACGCAACGCGCCGGACGCTCTGGCCGCGTTGGGATTCGGCGTTGGAGCAGAGCTTGATGCCTCCGGTCGTTCCATGTTCATGGCTCCCTACTCTAAAACTCTTCGCGTGCGTCACAAGAAAAACGCAGGACGGCGGCTTGCGCAGCGCAATGAGCTGCAGGTATTTGGCTCGCCTCACGTCTGCCGGTGCAGTGCGCCCTTGTAGCGCACGCGCTGCTTCCCGGCGGCGATCATGCCTATGGGATAGCAATCATGGCCGCAGGATTGCATATGCTTCCGGATGACATTTGCCGATGAGGGATCGACGACGAGCGTGAGGCCCACGCCCATGTTGTAGGTTCGCAGCATTTCGGCGTCGTTCACGCCGCCCGCCCGCCGGATCATATCGAAGATCGGCAGAATCCTGATCGCCGCGAGATCGATCTCTGCATCGAATCCCTTTGGCAATATCCGGTTCAAGTTTCCTTGGATGCCGCCGCCCGTGATGTGCGCCATGCCGTGAAGGCCTGTGTTCCCAAACAAATCTTTCACCGCCTGGTAGTAGCACACATGCGGCTGCAGGATGGCATCCAGAAAGGTCAGCCGTCCGATTTTTTGCCGCAGGATCGCGGGTTTTTTCTTCATCAGCGCGCGCACCAATGAGTAACCGTTGGTGTGGAGTCCCTTGCTCGCGATCGCGAGCACCACGTCGCCCATGCGGATCGCGCTGCCATCGATGATTTTTGTTTTCTCGACGACGCCGATGATGCTCGAGGTGAGCACGTAGGTGCCGGGCTTTAGCATGCCCGGCTGCTCAGATGTTTCGCCGCCGGTGAGCACGCAGCCCTGCGTCTTGCAGGCCTTCGCGATGGATGCGACGATCTGCGTCACCACTTTCTTTTCCAGTTTCCCGCAGATGACGGCGTCTTGGACGCACAGAGGGGTGGCACCCATTACCATGATGTCATTCACCAGATGATGAATCATGTCGTGGCAGATGGAGTCAATCTTGCCGTGCTGGAAAGCGAGAAGCTGCTTGGTGCCGGGCTCTTCGGTTTTCGTCACGAGTACCGGCTCGCGGTACCCGGGAAAGGATGCGTCATAGAGGGAAGCGAACGCGTCCGCGCCATTGAGCACGCGTTTGTCATCGCTTTGGAGCGTCTTGGCCATCGTGCGCTTCGCGTCATCGGCGACGGAAATATTCACGCCTGCGGCGCCATAGGAAAGTCCTTTCTGGGCGGATCGTTTGAGGGGCATGGCGCAAGTATAGGCAGCGAATCGCGAAATCCCAAATGCAACCGCAGTGCAAAACCATGCCTTTGCATCGCAGGAAAGTACGGTCAATCCGAATGAATCGACGTGATTTTAATTTTCTTATGCACCGTATGCGATGCCGCATGTTTGGCTGCGTGTTTCTTTGTGAGTGCGATTTTCGTGTCGGCTGTTTCTTCTTCCACGCGGATGCCTTCCTCATTCATAGGTTCTT
>DAISLF010000016.1:5925-11936 GCA_036820585.1 Candidatus Peribacteria bacterium
ATCCGGCGGCTCGCGGGTTCCCTGGGAAGACGATTCTTCTTTTGTATGATGCGCATGCGCGGACTTTGCCGGCTGGCCTTTGAGCGAATCGTGCGCCACTTTTCCGTCTTCCAAGTGGATCACGCGCACGTGGAGGCTTTCCACGAGCGATACATCATGCGTGGCGAAAATCACCGTGGCGCCTTCGGTATTGATCTCTTGCAAAAGATTCAGGACGGCAGCGGCTTGCGCAGGGTCCAAGTTCCCCGTGGGTTCGTCCGCCAGGACGATGAGCGGGGAGTGGGCGAGCGCGCGTGCGATGGCGGCGCGGGCTTTCTCGCCGCCCGAGAGTTCGGCGGGCAACGCATCGCTGCGATTGCCCAAATTCATGCGGCTCAAAAGCTCCGTCACCCGCTTTGCGATCGCGGTATCGGGCGCGCCGCATACTTCCAGCGGGAACGCGATGTTCTCGGCCACCGTGCGGTTTTCCAGCAGCTTGTAATCCTGGAAAACGACGCCCACGCGGCGACGGAAAACTTGCAGCGCGCCTGCGGGAACGTTTCGCAGATCCACGCCATCCACCTCGATGCTGCCCGCCGTCGCATCTTCGATGCCGACGAGCAGCGAGAGCAGCGTGGACTTCCCGGCACCGCTCGGGCCCGTGACGCAGACGAACTCGCCGGGTTCGAGACGCAGCGACACATTGGAAAGCACGGTGCGTTTGCCATACGTCTTCGTCACGTTTTTCAAGACGATCATGGAGAGGAGTATAGCGGCACGCGGCGCAGGCGAAAGAAACTCGCCTGGATGGAGAATGTGGAATGTAGAATGTTGAGTATTGAATTTTTTGCGGCAAGTTTTTCGAGCACCATGTTCTTTTCTACATTCCTTATTCAACATTCATTTGCGAGCGACGAGATACACCTCCCTGCTGCTTTCCCTGCTCGCTGCCACTTGCGCGATGCGCACGTTCTTCCAGTCGCGTTTGATCTGCGCGAGCAATTCGTCGAAGTCCGCGCCGCGGAAAATTTTGACGACGCATATGCCGCCCGGCCGCAGCAGTTCTTGCGCGATGCCGAAGACCGACTGTGCCAGCTCGACGGACCGCCATTGATCCACATCCTTGATGCCGCTGGTGGATGGCGCGATATCCGAGAGCATCAGATCGATGCGCGACACCTGCTCCTTCCGTAGAATTTCACGCACGGCGTTCGTATCCGTGATGTCTTGCACATGGAGCGACACATTCGCTGCGACAGGCGCGATCTCCTGCAGATCCAGCCCGATGGCTTTGCCGCCCGGGCCGATTTTGGCTGCCACGTATTGCAGCCAGCTGCCGGGCGCCGCGCCCAGATCAAGCACCGTCATGCCGGGGCGCACGAGGCGGAAGCGGTCATCGAGCTCCATCAGCTTATACACCGACCGCGCACGGTAGCCTTCCTGCGCCGCGCGCTGGCTCCATTTATCGTTGGGGATGTAGGGCTTGGGCATGGAAGCGAGCAGCGTATAACATTTCTTCAAATCAGTGGATCTTTTGTCGGCACGCCGACGGCGCGCGGATACTTGGACGAAAGCTTGGAGGCTTTTTGGAAGATCAGAAGCTGCCGGTCTCCCCAGTCGCCACCGAGCGTGTAACGATGCCGTGTCATCAGATGACAAGAGAATTCGGCGCATCCGCGAAACGATGCCTGCAGCTCTTCATCAATATGCATGCTCTTCCAGAGGATCACCTGGCCTTTGGGCTGCACGAATGCGCTGCAGTATTCCAAGAGCGCGCTGATGGGCGCGACGGCGCGCGAGGTGACGATGTCGAAAGCCTCGCGGAATTTTTTGTCATGTCCCGCGGTTTCCGCGCGCTCACATATGAGCGTCACATTCGGCAGATGCAATTGATCGACAATCCGTTGGACGGCGTCAATTTTTTTCTTGGTCGCATCGAGTCCCACAAACGATATCAGTGGCAGGCAAACGGCCAGCGGGAGCAACGGAAAGCCGCCGCCCGTGCCGAGATCGAGAATTTTCTGCATCGGAGAAAAAAAGGGGAGCATCTCCAGGAGCGCGAGCGAATCCAGGATATTGCCCGGCCAGCAGAGCTCGGGCGTGCGCAGCGCCGAGAGGTTCAGCTTTTTATTTTCCTCCAGAAAGATACTCATCAAGCGATGGAGTTGTTGCTCGCAAGGGTGTGCCAGAGCTGGCAGCTGGTCGTTCATGCGTCTAGCGTATCGTTCAATCTTTGCGGCTCCTAGGTCTTACCTTCCTGCGCATTGCCATTTTCCATTCTCAATTTTCCATTTTCAATTAAGATACGAATATGCCTCACGGAGAACGCATCGCGGAATTCCTGCTTTCCATCGGCGCCGTCCGGCTTGCGCCGTCCGACCCGTTCACCTGGACGAGCGGCATCCGTTCGCCGATCTACTGCGATAACAGGATGATCTACAGTCACCCGGAGGCGCGGGATTTCGTGGTACAAGCACTCGTCTCACGCGTGAAGTCTCTCCATGTGCCGCCCGATGTGATCGCGGGCACGGCCACCGCCGCCATCGGCTGGGCGGCGCTCGCGGCGGATCGCATGAACCTGCCATTTGTGTACGTGCGCAGCAAAGCGAAAGAGCACGGCGCCAAAAAAAGAATCGAAGGGGATTTGAAGGAAGGCGCGCATGTCGTCGTGATCGAAGACCTTATTTCCACCGGCGGCAGCTCGGTTTCCACCGTGGAAGCGCTGCGCGACGAAGGCAAATGCACGGCCTGCGATATCGTTTCCATCTTCACCTACGAATTCCTGTCGGCTGCAGTGAAGGCGCAGGAGGCTTCCGTCCAACTTCATCCGTTGGCGACGATCACGCTCCTCAGCCAAGTCGCTCTTAGCCAAGGCCGTATATCAGATGACGAAGCCAAGCTGATCGGTCGGTTTGTGGAAGAGCCGGAGACGTGGATGCAGCGGGAGGGAAACTGACAGCCGAAAGGATCATTTTGATCTCTTTGGCATTTCTCGGAAGATGTACGGTTCGGATTTGATTTTTTGATCTTCCTGAAGCCAATTGTTGGCTTCAGCAGTTAATTGACATTAACATATAAATATTATAAAATATAAATTGCAGATGCGTTTGTACCAAAGGAACGCTGCGCATGTGCGTGGCTCTTTGGTATCAACGGCTTTCTCAAAATGGAGTAGGATCATGGAGAAGTTCGTGCGGCTGTTCGCTCTGGCAGGATTGTTCATTGGGCTCCTCTTTTGGCGCCGCAGGGAGCGAAAAATTCCCAAGATCAAGCCGAAAAGCCGGACGTTCCGGCCTCAGCTCGAACAACTCGAGAGTCGCCTGACCCCGTCCGCTTCGCGACTTCCTTGGGACATGCTGCCACCGATGGCAGATTTGAACGTGACAGCATTCGATCACCCGGCGCTCGGAGGTTTCCTTGCGGTTGAGTTCAGCGTCCAGAACGTTGGACAAGTCGCAACGGAGGCTTCTCTCACAATCCAGTGTGATGGATTGAAATTCGTCCCGAGCGTTTCCTCGGCTGGATTGATCGGTGCGGACAGTAGCCCTTCAATCTTTGCTGATCTGGGGGAACTACAGCCCGGCGAGTCGCGGAAGGTGAGTGCGGCTTTCGATGTCAGCAATGGAACAGCCGCTGATGGCATACACCAAATTTCTGCGCTGGTCGTCAGCCGTGTCCCAGAGAGTAATCTCGGGGACAACACAGCGATGGTTCAGACATGGGTTGCTCCCCATAGCAAGTTGGATGATTACTTGTTATCCCACCCGCAGCCCGCGCTGCCGCCGACCGAGATGGACTTGCAGATTGTTCCTGTGGCGTCTATCACTCTCGATGTTGCGCCCATGGGCCCGCCGGTGATCGCGGCACTGCCGACGCTCATTGAGCCTGCCGCGGTCATGTCCACCATGGACCTGCCAAAGCCGGTCTCGGCTCCCATGCCACCGCCCATCGCAATGCCATCCGACTTCTGGGTGCTTCTGAATATCCAGATGAAATCGAAGATTCCGGCGTCTGCTCCGACAACTTCCACACTACTGCAGATGCCCGTGCCAGAAACCACGGCGAAGATGCGGGTGGAAATTTCCAGCAAGCTCCCTTCGCCCGATACGTTTGCCTCCTTGAAGTGGGAGGACAGCTATATGGTCGGTTCCGCCGACCATATCTTCGCAACAGGTGAATTGTATGCGGACCCCCTGACAGGGTCCTTGATTTCGCCCTTCTAATAATAGGAGAAAGCCCCCAACCAAAGAGCTCGCCGCCCATTGTTGCAAAACAATGGGCGGCTTGCGTATGGCACGATTTTTTCTCTTCCAGAAGAGCAAGAATCTTCTTTGATTGAAAATACTCTATACAGGAGTTGTTTTTTCCATTTACATAAGCGTCCACTTGCCGCCGCATTGCCATGGAAGAAGCGACAAGGGGTCGTTTCTTGGCATTGTCGGCTGAAGTGAAGGAGGTTCCTCATGCGTCGGAGTATTTATCGGTTCTGCAAGTTTCTTTTAGGTATTCGATGTGGTAACAAAAGGAATTACCATGAACTGCAGTGTCGAGTGCGACGCTCAAAATCTCCGTTACACCGCTGACGAAGAAACTGCCGCTTGTCCCATTCGGGATAGGCGGCCTTTTAGAACTGACTCAAAAATCGCAAATCACCCTGGTAGAACGATCGCAAATCCGGGATCTGGTGCTTGATCATGAGCATGCGCTCCACGCCGAAGCCGAAGGCGAAGCCCTGCCACTGGTCCGCATCGATGCCGCAGTTACGCAGCACACTCGGATGCACCATGCCGCAGCCCGCGATCTCGAGCCACCGGCCTTCGCGGCTTTGCGATTCATCGCCCTGCCAGCGCATGTCCACTTCCAGCCCCGGTTCCACGAAGGGGAAAAATCCGGTGCGGAATCTGAACTGCGCATCGCCGATGAGCTCGCGGATGGCCGTCATCATCACCGCTTTCATATTGGCGAGCGATACGTCCGTGCCGATCATCAGCCCTTCGAACTGGTGGAACATGGGCGAGTGCGTGGCGTCGGCATCTTTGCGGTATACCTTGCCGGGGCAGATGATGCGCAGCGGCGGCTGATGGGCCAGCATGTAGCGCACTTGCACGGGGGACGTGTGGGTACGCAGCACGTAGCGCTGCGTGGGATCTTTGGAGCGTTCCTGCCCGAGCGGCTCTTTGATCCAAAACGTATCCTGCGCATCGCGCGCCGGGTGTGTGTCGGGAATATTCAGCAGATTGAAATTGTTCTCCTCGGTTTCCACTTCCGGCCCGCTGGCGACTTCAAATCCCATCCGGCCGAAGACGTCTTCCACTTGCCGGATGAATTCGGGAATGAGATGCAGATGGCCGTGTTGCGTGGCCGGGAGATCGAGCGTGACATCGAGCTTATCGGTGGATGCCAGCGAACCCAGGGCTTGATATCGCAGCGCCGCTTTGCGGGCTTCCAACGCTTCAGTCAGCGAAATTTTGAGGGCATTGAGCTCGCGGCCTTTCGCGATTTTTTCTTCCATGGGGAGTGCCCCCAGCGCCTTCATCGAAAGCGTGAGCGCGCCTTGCTTGCGCCCAAAAATATCCTGCTCGATGGAGTCCAACTCCTGCACAGATGCGGCATCATGTATTTTTTCCGCGAAACCGGCGAGCAATGTTGCTTCTTCAGGCATGAAGAAAGCATAACAGGGGAAAGAAGGACATCCCAGATGAATTCGACGTACCTGCAGATCCTTCAAGCATCAGAGGGAAAGAATTCCCGCTTCCCCGTTGGTCACGCATTCAGCGCCATTTCGAGCAGGACGAAAACCGCGTAGATGAGCAGGGCGATCCACCAGGTGAGCAGCCCGAGCAGATGGAAGAGGAGGATGATGGTGGTGCCGAGGCCGAGCAGGATGCCTTGGCGCACGGAAATCCCCAGGAGCTTTCCCACGTCCCATGAGTGCAGCGGCACGAGGCGCCAGAAAACGAAGAAGACGAGCGTTCCCAGCGAGCTGATGGTCAGCAACAAGCTGATGAAAAAAGCGGGAAGCGCCTGCGCGG
>DAISLF010000017.1:0-11793 GCA_036820585.1 Candidatus Peribacteria bacterium
TCATCCAATAGCCGAGCGTCGGCAGCAGCGTCCGCCGGGCGCTCAGCACGCTGAAACGCTTGAAGCTGTACGGCAGGAGCTGGGAGTAGGAGAGGGCGATGGGAGAAGTATACTGAAATACCATGGATAAACCGATGAAACCCAAGAGCCCGAAAAGAAACTTGATCGTCGGTTTCTTTGGACTCCTTGGTTTTCTCGGAATCCTCTACAATTTTGCCATGCTCTCCCGTTTCCGCTGGCCGATCGCGCTTTGCGCATGCGCGGTATTGCTCGCCGTCGCGATGCAGCTGCCGCAGTGGATACACGGGGCGAGCCCGCTCTATCGCGGTATTCCGGTCGTATTGAATTCCGATGAAGGAATTTATCTGGCGCGGGTGGAAGAAGCTCTCAACGGACGGCCCGGGCAAGCGAGCGAGGCGATCATCGGGGATCCGAAGGTGCAGGGATCACAGCAAGCGCTCATCGAGCCGATGGAAGGGATTCTTTTTTCCTGGACCGGATTGCGGGCATGGTCGGTCTTTCAAATACTGGATTCCATCATTCCGCCGCTCCTCTTCCTCACGCTTTGGTTTTTCCTGCGACGCTGCGGGTTTTCCAAGGGGCAGGCGCTCGCGGGAGCAGCACTCTTCTGCATACTCGAGCTCTATAACCTCAACCGGCCCGTGTACCAGCGCACGAGTTTTCTCCTCACGCTTCTCGCGATGCTAGGCATCATGAAAGGGATGGATCAGAAGCGTCTCTGGGGAATTCTCGGCGGCGCGCTCCTGGGAATTCTCATCGGCGTGTACTTCTGGGCGTGGACGTTTGCATGGGCATGGTGGGGGATTCTTCTCGTGTGGGAGGCGGGGGAGTTTTTTTGTACGGGCGATGGCCGCGGATTTGTTTCTCGTTTCTCGGTATTCGTTCCTTCGTTTTGGAAAGGGAGGCTCGGTTGGCTCCTGCTCTTCGGTGCGGTCGGCGTCTTGGCGGGGTCGCCTTTTGTTTTTCATCTCTTGTCGCTTTCCCATGATCCTCTCTATGCCGAGGCGGTATTCCGCAGCGGCATCCATCCCTCGCATCTGCCGGAGTCGTGGGCGTATAGCATCCTCTTTTTCGCAATGGCTGCGGGTATCCTCATCGCGCTCGTCCGTCATCCCGCTTTCCTCCGGCCTTTTCGCTACGCCATCGTCACGGTGCTGGCGGGCTTCGTTGCGCTCAATCAGCAGATCATCCACGGTCAGGTCTTCATGTTCGCGTCGCACTATCTCTTCGCCCTTATTTTGGCCGCGATCATTTCACTCTTGCTGAGCGTCCGCTTCGTTCGTTCCTCACATTGGCTGCTTCTTTCGCTCGTGGCATCCGCCATCTATCTGGCCGCCATCGGATATGACGGACGCTATGTCCTGACCCAGAATACGGCCAAAGCAGGAGACTTCCGGACGCAGCATTTCGCATCCGCGCTGCCGGTGCTCGACCGCATGCCGCGCACGACGATTCTTTCCGATTCCGATACTTCTCTCTTCCTTGCAGGCGCTACGAAGCACGACGTGGTCTATGCGCTCTATCTGAAAAACGTTCTCATCAGCCATGAAGAACTCGCGCGGCGCTACTGCCTCTCCGTCCTGGCCGCGCCGCCCTCCGCTTGGCATATCGCAGCGCAACCGCTCCTTCTCTGGCCCGATGCCGACGGCGCGTATAAGAACGATCCATCGGTACGGCAGCGCGAAGTGCGGCTGGTCACGCAAGCATGTACGGCGATGGATAGCGATCCAAAGGCAGCTCTCCATGCATTCGGCGTGCGTTATATTCTCTGGGATACGCAGCAGCATCCGCAGTGGGATCTGCGTCGCTTGAAAGTTTCTCTGACGAAAACGGCGAGCGGAGAGGGATGGGAACTGTGGAAAGTGCAGTGACCAACCACAAGGATCAGTCGCCATTTCTTTTGGCTACTGGTGGTTGCGTGATTGGTGATTTCCCCGGCGCTGTCTCGACGATCAATCTCCATCCATACCAAAACCTCGCCATCTCGTAGCGCAGCGGCAGACGTTTGCCTCGGTGTGGCAGGAGCCAAATTCCCAGGAGACGGATGAGTGCGACGGCACGCGAGCGCAGTGTGTGTAGCAGACGATGCACGAGCCAGTATCCCCAGCCCTTGCCCGCACTCTGCATGGCTTCGATGCGGATATAGCGCAGGTTCTTGGCTTTATATTCTTCGATTGTGCCTATGGGGGCAAGGCAGGCGTTTCGCAACAGATGGATCGGCGCGCCCGGCTTGAGCGCCGGACGTTCGTGGACCGGCTTGATCCAGCCTGTGACCGCATCGCGGTGGAAGAAGTAGAGACGATGGTTGGGATACGTCGAGGCATGGCCCACCGCCTCTCCTGTCGGCAGCACGTATTTGCGAAGAACCAAATACGCCGCAGATTCTTTGCATTCCGTAGCGATCTTCCCTAATTCTTCCATCAATGCCGGTGACGCGTATTCGTCGCTGTCGAGCGAGAAGATCCAAGGCTCCGTCGCATGTCGCAGTCCTTCGTTACGCGCGGCGGCGAAGTCCATAATCGGCTTGCCGGGGTGCGGCTGCGCGATGATCGTAGCATCGTACTCGTCTGCGATCTTCGCGGTCTCATCCGTGCTGCCGCCGTCGATCAGGAGAATTTGGCGGCAGTGCTTCACGCTTTCGAGGGCGCGGCGAAGCGTGGAAGCAGAGTTCCAGGTGAGGATGTGGACGCTGATGGGAAGCTCAGACATACACCAGGAATTTGTAGAGGAAGAAATTCCAGCAGACCGAGCAGCCGATGCTCAATACTTGCGCGAGCACGGGGCTCATGTGCAGCACGCTCACGAAGCCGATATAGAGAAAATACTGCGCGATGAAATTGAAGGCGCTGAGGATGAGATAGCGGACGGTGTGGCTCGTGGTATTCTCTTTCTTTTGGAAGACGAAATATTTGTGGAAGATGAATGCGGCGATGGCGCCGACGATGCTGCCGCCGAGGCCGGCGATCTTGTAATCGATGCCCAGGAGCAGCAGGGCCTTCAGGGTGCCGATCTGCAGGGCTGCGGCGCTCCCGCCGCTCACGAGGTACGTCAGAAATTGTTTGGCGTGCGGACGCAGGTGCGTCTGGAAGAGTTCTGCGGCTTTATTCATTGAGAGTCGGGGGACAGTGATAGGGCGCAGCGATGAGGAAATAGCGGCGCGCGACTTGGGTGAGTTGCGCGGGCTTGTACTTCTGCTGGTCTTGCTGCGAGAGCTTCAGGAGCACCGGCCACCGGCATTGCTCCGGTGTGGGCTGGATGAATTGCCGTGGGAGGCTGAAGGAGAGATTGGGGCTCAGGAAGAGCCAGTGCGGATTATCCGGCAACCGTGCGAATACTTCCGTCTGCGCGATGAGCAGATTCGTCTGCTGATCGTGCGTTTCGATATACGTTGCCGCCTCTGCTCCTTCCAAGCTGTTGCTCGAGCCCTGATAGGTGAATTGCCACCAGGCCTGCGCGGCGCAGATCATCATAAGAAAGACAGCGGTCAAACGTTTATCCATCATCTTATGCAAGCCTGTCGGCACGAAGAGCAGGAGGAGCAGATGGCCCGGGAGCAGCAGACGATACCAGCCAAATCCGTTGAGGAAATACAGAATGAAGAGAGCGATGAGCGTCCCGATGGTGAGTGACAATGTCCTGCCCAACCGCCTGCGCGAGAAAAAAAGCCCGATGCCGCCCGCGAGCAGAAAGACCGTAAAAGCCAGAAAGGGGAGACGCAGCAATTCTTCGGGATGCGTCCGCAGGATGTAAAACGATGTCGTGTCGCCGCCTTTTCCCACGAGGAAATTATGCAGCTCCGCCATCAGGCTGCCGCCGAGCGTGTGCGTCATCTCGAGGACGCGCCAGGGAATGTACACGAGGATCGTGAGGAGTCCCACGACCGTGAGCGACCGCACTTCGCGCCAGTCTCTTTTCCAGAGCGCCGCGATCCATGCGATGCCAAGCGCGGGGAGCACCAGCCCGTAGGTGATTTTGGTAAGAAACGCCAAGCCGAAGGCCAGTCCGGCGCCCCCGTCGCGCTTCCACCCGCGCGGCAGACAGAGTGACAAAAGGCCGAGGAGCAAAAAGAAAAAAGCGGGGATCTCGCCCAGTACCGGCTTGCCGGTATTGATATATGCCGAGACGGTGATGAGCAGCAGCGTCGCCCACCGCGCGGCATTCCTTCCATTGATCGCGGATGCGAACGCGTAGAACGCTCCCGTTGCCGCGAAGAGATAGAGCGCCATCGGGATGCGCGCGGCCGCTGTGCTGATTCCAAAGAGCTTGAGCGATAGCGCGACCGGGTAAATGAGCGTGGGCCCCACGTTGAGAAAATACGGATACGCCCATTGGTAACCGAGCAGCGGCAACGTATAGCCGTGACCCAGCGCTACCATCTTGGCGACCGTGATGAAGAGCCCTTCATCCGCCCAGGAAGCGGGAAAATCCCCCAGCTTGCGCAGCGTGAAAAAAAGCAGCAGCAGCGTCAGGCCGGTTTCCGGCCAATACCGGATCCATCGCCGCCAACGGGGAGAAATCACAGACACCGGGGGATACTAGCTGTCCGACTTGGTAATTTCGAGATGTTTCAGGTTCCGACTCGTTGCTCGTTGGCTGGTTTCTGGTTGCTGGATCAGCCGCCTATCTAGCAACCAGCCAACCAGAAACCAGCAACCTTCTCCATAGGAGAATACTAGCTCGCATCTCTGTCCATCCCTACACTCCCGCCTATGCAGCTGCCACAGTTCGAAGTCCATGCCGCCATCGAGGAGAAGCACTGGTGGTTCTGCGCCCGAAGAAAAATCCTTTTCTCGCTTGCGCATGCCGTCCTCCCTCCGTCAAAGGACAAAGTGATCGTGGAAGTGGGATGCGGCACGGGCGGCAACACCGTCGCGTTCGCGCGCGAGTACGATTGCACCGGCATCGATCCCATCCCCGAGGCGATCGCGTTTGCGAAGAGCCGCTTTCCCGGCGTGCCGTTCATCCGGGGCATGGCGCCCGATGACATTCCCGAGCTGATGCGCAAAGCGGACCTGGTTCTCCTCATCGACGTGCTGGAGCATGTGGAAGACGATCTGTCATTCGTGCCGATGCTCCTGCGATCGATGAAGCCCGGTGCATTCTTCCTGGCCGTGGCCCCGGCGGACATGGCGCTCTGGAGCGAACATGACAAAGGCTTCGAGCACTATCGTCGGTACGATCTTTCGCGGCTCGCGAAGACGTGGGAAGGAGTCCCGGTTGATGTGAAATTGCTCTCGTACTGCAATTCCCGTCTCTATCCTCTGGTCCGCTTGGCTCGCATCATCGCGAAGCTGCGCGGCAAATCGTGGGGACGGGCGGGGACAGACTTGGACATGCCGTCGCCCTGGGTGAACGGCATCCTGCAGAATATCTTCGCGGGGGAAGAGCAAGCGTTGCTGCGCGCGTTGAAGTCCGATGGACGATCGGCCTACCGGCATGGAGTGAGTGCGATAGCATTGCTGCAGAGGGTCTGATTTTCCTTTCAGAACATCTTCTCGGTCCATGTCTTGGGTGTCTTCTTGTTGAGGATCTCGATATCGAAGGTGTAGCGGAATTTCTTCGGTCCGCGTTTTTGGATCCACTGGGCCATCTCTTCCAGAGCCTGGCGCAGCGTGTGGTTGGTTTTATAGCCGAGCAGCCGGCGCGCTTTCTCGGCCGAGCAGGTGGCGAGCTTCACTTCCTGCGGGCGGCCGGGCACATGAATGGGATCGAGCTTGAAATGAAGAATATCGGCGATGATCACCGCCAATTCATTGATGGTCACGAATTCCTCGTCGGGCCCGATATTGATGATCTCGCCCGCCACCTGGGGCACGTCCATCAGTTTTTCGAGGATCTGGATATCATCCTGCACGAAGCTGAAGCAGCGTTTCTGCATGCCATCGCCATAGATGATCGGCTGGCGGCCCTGAAGCATCAGATTGACCATGATGCTCGCGACGTTGCGGTACGGGTCATCGTATTTCTGCCGCGGCCCGATGATATTGTGCGGCACCGCGATGACGTACTCCATGCCGTGCACCATGGCGAGATTTTGCAGCGTCAGCTCGCCCGCGTACTTGGCGATGCCGTACGGGTCTTGCGGTTTGCAGATCATGTCTTCGGTGAAAGGCACGCGGTCCTGGGTGCCGTAGCGCGCCATGCTGGAGCAATAGACGAACCTCCGCACGCCCGTCGAGATAGCGGCCGTCATCACGGAGATGGAAATCTGGTATGTGTTTTGCGTGACGAGATGCGGCGAGAAGACGCTGAGTCCTTCGTACGCCGTGGCCGCGCAGTGGTAGACGGTATCTACTCCTTGCATGATTTTCTTCATGCTATTGAGGTACTTGCAGTCGTACTGGAAGAACTCCGCGCCGTCCGGGACGTTATCCAGGTAGCCGCCGATCAGGTTGTCGCAGCCGATCACGTCGTAGCCCAATTCCAGGCAACGGTCGGCGATGTGGCTACCCAGAAATCCCGCGATGCCGGTGATGAAAATCTTTCGTGTTGCCATATCTATGTTGCAGCGGAGATTCCCGGATCGTCGCTCTGGCGAGTTTGCCGTAGCCATGCGCAAAGCGGGGCCACTATGGCATGCGGGCTGCATTTTTCCAAGAAGAGGGCGTGGCCTTGGGCGGCGATTTTTTCGCGCAGCACCGGATTATGCTTGAGGAGCAAAATCTTTGCGGCCAAGTCCGCCGCATCGCCGGGCGCGCTGAAAACCGCTGTCTGCCGGTCTGTGAGCAGGCGCCGGATGGCGGGGGTATCGGCGGTGAGGAGCGGCTTGCCGCACGCCAGCACTTCGTAGGCTTTGTTGGGGATCACGCGCAGCGCCTTCTGTGTCGTGCCGAAGATGCCCAGGCATATGTCCGCCTGCGCGATCCGCCCGGGCAATTCCGCCATGGGGATCGCGCCGATGAAGGCGACATTGGTGAGCGCATACTCGGCGGTGAGCGCGCGCATCGAATCGTACGTCTGGCCCCGGCCGATGATCTCGAAGAATATATCTTGGTGCTCCTCTTGCAAAATGCGCGCGGCACCCAGAATCACATCAATACCCTGGAGTGGAATGAATGTGCCGTGGAAAGTCACGCGGAATGCCGGCGATACTTTCTCGGGTACTTTCATCGGATGGAAAAGATCGGTGCGGCAGCCGATGGGGAGCACGAAGATTTTGTCCGCTGCGCTGCCGTAACGTCTGACGAAATACGCGCGGTGCTCTTCGGTATCCAGCAGCACGACATCGCAGAGACGACAGCAGAGCCAGTCGGTACACCATAGTGCCCATGCGCGCGGATCAAAGCGCGAGAGGCGGCAGCGGTCCTCCACTTCCGTATCGTAGAGCGAGAGAAATGCATCGAAGACGAGTGGGATTTTTTGTGATCGTGCGATCCACCATGCGAGTGGCAGCAGATAATGCCCGGAGAACGGAACGTAGAGGGCATCGATTTTCTGCTGACTCCAGCGCCGCTTCCATTGCGTCCACAGATCCGCATACTTCGCGAGAAGCCCCGGTTTCTCGGTCCTGCAGAGCTCGACTTTCCATCCTGCTTCCTCGAGCCCCGTGCGGATCACCCAGGAGCGTCCGCCTTCCAGGTCAAAGTGGCCGATGGCGAGAATCGTTCTCTGGGGCATAGTGTCATTCCCAGTATATCGTAGATTCTGTTGCTTGTTTCTGGTTGGCTGGTTGCTCGAGGCATGACGGATCCAATAACCAGCAACACTAGCCTTTGGCGGCGGTTCTTTTTTCTCTATGCTGCTCCGCATGAAGGCGTTCATCGATACGTACTACCGCTACATCCGCCCGTATCGTTTCCTCTACGGTTGGGCCAAAGACGCGCATTCCCGGATGCAGTGCAGCGCGCGGGTGGCGCAGTGGAAAGCGAAGGGCTTTCGCGGCGCGAAGCTGGATGTGTGCGGTGGACGCAATCCCTTCCATCCCGCGGAGTATCTGAATGTGGATGTGGTGTCGTTTCCCCAGGTCGACCTCGCGTTCAATATCCTCGAAAAATTTCCGTTCGACGACAACGTGATTGCCGAAATCATCTCCATCGCCACGCTGGAGCACGTGCGCGAGCACCATGTACTGCATATCTTGCGTGAGTTCTACCGCATCCTGCAGCCGGGCGCGATGCTGCGGGTCTCGACGCCCGATATCGAGGCGATCGCGCGCGGCATCCTGGCGGGCGCGGATGCCAAGACCATCAACCAGCATCTCTTCGGCAAATTCAAATCGACCGATACCGACGACTACGACGTGCACCGCTGGATGTATACGGCCCCCCAGATGGCCCGGACGCTCACGCAGATCGGCTTCGAGCGCGCCGAGCGGATCCCCATGGACATCGGCATGCATGATCCGGAGTACACGTACCTCGTGCGGGCGTATAAGCCTGCGCGATGAGCACTGGCGGCTCGGGAAGGATGGTATAGTCTTCCGCCATGCGCATCGCGTATATCACCCAGACGCGCTTCCCCACGGAAAAAGCGCACGGCCATCAGGTAGCGCAGGTCTGCCATGCGATGGCCGGTCTGGGTCATGAGGTCACGCTTCTGGCGCCGACGATATGGAATGACATTCGCGAGAATGCGTTTGAGTACTATGGATTGCCGCATTCATTTGCGATCGAATATCCCGGCTCTTTCGATGCGCTGGGGAGCAGCTTCGTCCCCGGGCCGCTGGGGTTTATCGTCGGCATGTGGTCGTATGGGCGCGTGTTGCGCAGATATCTCCGTCATCATTCGTTCGATCTGCTGTACGCGCGTTCGCCGGCGCTGCTCCGTCCGTTACTACACAGCGGCATCCCGCTCATCCTGGAATTGCACACGCTGCCGCATATCGGCATCAGCATGTTCGCGCGGCGGTGCAATCGCTGCCTGCATGTCGTCTGCCTCACGAGCCTGATGCGCGACGAGCTGGTGCGGCTGGGCGTGCATCCGCAAAAAATCATCGTGGAAGGGGACGGCGTCGATCTGTCGCGCTTCGAGCATCTGCCGTCCGTCGATCAGGCCAAAGAACAATGGTCGTTGCCCTCGGGTATTCCGGTGGCGGCCTATGTCGGCTCTTTGATCACCCAGGGCACGATCGAGAAAGGCGTGATGCAGTTGATCGAGGCGCTCGTGCTTCTTAAGCAGAAGAAACGATCGGTCTTTTGCTGGATCGTGGGAGGACCCGAGGAATGGAAAAAGAGATATGAAAGCGAGGCGCAACGCTTGGGCCTCGGTTACGACGATATTCGCTTCCAAGGCGCCATCCCTTCCGCGCAAGTGCCTGGCGCCGTCGCGGCGAGCGATCTGTGTATATACCCGGCGCCGGCGTCGTCGCATCCGTTCTTCCGGCGCGATACGTCGCCGCTCAAGCTCTTCGAGTATCTGGCCGCGGGCAAACCGATCGTGTGTGCCGATCTGCCGCCGATCCGCGACATCGTGGATGCATCTGTCGTACGGTTCTGCCCGCCCGGCGACGCGCAGGCCATGGCCGACGGCATCGAGCAGACGCTGCAAGATTTTCCGGCAGCGCAGGAAAAAGCCGCCCGGGGAAAAGAAATTGCGGCGCAACATTCTTGGACGCAGCGGATGCGCAGAATTCTTGAGGGGGACACGGATGCGTTGACTGTAGAGTGATGTTCATTTTGTATGGGGCTGATGTCGAGCGATTATCCACCCTTGGCGGCCGAGACCCGTACCATTACGTTGCGGCTGCATCCGTTTGATCCCAAGCAAAAGGAAGAATTGCTTACGGCCATACGGGCCGAATGCGGTGCGCTGTTTCTCGCCATCAATACGGCAAAGACCGATGAGCCACGCATCATCACCGGCGACATCATTCCGAAATCTCCAAGCGTACTACCAGAAACTCCTCCGAATCCCAATATTCAACCCAATTCCTATTTATCAGTTGCGACACAGGAGGCGGACGACAATCGCAGGGCTCGGCAGCTTTATGCTGAGATCCATCGTCAGCGTCAGTCTGGCATAGTCTCCGCTCTCATTTTCTGCACTTTTTCGGCGGCATCGAGGATCGTCGACCTTTGGCTGAAGCTCTGAGGTTCCAAGCATACGATTGTCTGTTAGAATACTCCCATGGAGCCCCTCAACCGTATTGCCAAAGGCAACAGCGTCTACGCGATGTTTTTTTGCGGCGGCGTGCCGGTGGAAGGGCCGTGGTTTCCCACTGCGCAAGAAGACGAGTTGCAAGTGGGCGTCATGGAGCGGCCCGCGGGCTACGAAGTGAAAGCGCACCGCCATCCCGTTATCCCGCGCAAAGTGCAGGGCATGTGCGAGTTCCTGTATATCGAATCGGGCAAAGTGCGCGTGCAGGTTTATGATGAAGAATGGAACGTGATCGGCGAACAGGAATTGGGGAGCGGGGATTTTCTCTTGTTCCTGCGGGGCGGCCACGGGCTCACGATGCTCGAGCCCACCCGCATGATCGAGGTGAAGCAGGGGCCCTACATGGGCGAGGCGAAGAACAAAGAGTTCAGGCCTATATGAAGCGAGAAACGCGATTGAAGTGAGGAAAGTGAGAAAGGTCAGGTTATTTTTGATGGCAGCACCTTTCTGCCGTTTTTGTCTTTCCTCACATTTCTCACTTCTGTCTCTGGTACTATTCCCCCATGTCCGCCCCTGCCATGTCCGTTCCCGTCAACGAGCCCGTTATCACCGCGGAGGCCAAGAAGTACGTGGCCGAGGCGATGGAGAGCGGCTGGATTTCATCGGCGGGGAAGTACATCGCGCAGTTTGAGGAGAAATTCGCGGCGTTTCTGGGCGTGAAGCACGCGGTCACCACCACCAGCGGCACCACCGCGCTCCACCTTTCGCTCGCGTCCATCGGCATCCAGGCGGGGGACGAGGTGATCGTGCCGGATTTCACGATGATCGGGAGTGTCGATCCCATTCTGTATCTGGGCGCCAAGCCTGTGTTCGTGGATGCGGAAATCGAGACCTACAACATCGATGTCCGGCAAATCGAAAAGAAAATCACCGCGAAAACCAAGGCGATCATGCCGGTGCACATCTACGGGCACAGCTGCGACATGGATCCTATTTTGGCGATCGCGAAGAAGCATAGCCTCCTCGTGATCGAAGACGCGGCCGAGGCGCATGGCGCCACCTACAAAGGAAAAATGTGCGGTTCCATGGGGACGGTGAGTGCCTTCAGTTTTTACGGCAATAAAATCATCACGACCGGCGAAGGAGGCATGGTGGTGACGGACGACGATGCCATCGCGGCCATGGCGCGCAATCTCAAGGATCTCGCGCACAGCCCCACAAAACGCTTCTGGCACGAGCGCGTGGGCTTTAATTACCGCATGACGAATCTCCAGGCTGCGTGCGGGCTGGGGCAGCTGGAGCACATTGAGGAATTTCTCGCGAAGAAGCGCTGGATGGCCGCCGAGTATGCGAAGCGCCTGGGCGACGTGCCCGGCCTGCGTTTGCCCGCCACCAAGCCTTGGGCCGAGAACGTGTACTGGATGTACGCCGTGCTTCTGGATAACGATTTTCCCCTTTCCAAAGATGAGTTCCGGTCGCGCCTCAAAGACAAAGGCGTCGATACGCGCGATTTCTTCTACTCCGTCGCCGCGCAGCCGCTCGTGCGCGGAGTGGTTCCCCATAATGAATGGTTTCCCGTCACCGAGACGCTTGCCAAGCATGGTCTCTATCTACCGTCCGGCTTGGCACTTACCGAAGGCCAGATTGAATACGTATGCAATATGGTGAAGGAAGTCTTGCAATAGACCCACTGCATAACAGCTCTCTTCAACCGTCATAGCAGATATCTTTCCCTCT
>DAISLF010000018.1:0-11733 GCA_036820585.1 Candidatus Peribacteria bacterium
AGACAGCTCGTGGGCGATGCGGTTGCGCAGCTTGTGCGCCGCCCATACTTGCTGGAGCCCGGGGAGATCGTCGCCTGCCTTTTTCAAGCGATCGGCCATGGTCCCTTCGTGGCCAAGCACACCCAGCAATTGATGGATGACGGCATCGGCCTCCAAAATTTTTCGATGCGGATCCGCGATCGTTTGGACGGCGGACCACTGGGATAGTATGCGGTTTTTGGCCGCGGCGGGCAGTTTCTTTTTGCGACGACTGCTCAGCCAGAGGAGCACGACCGCGAGAGCGACGATGAGGAGAAGAACGATCCAGATCATGAGCGTTTGGAACCGATTTTCGACGATTGAAATGCGCGCGTTTTCTTGGGAGCCGTCGCAGGCATCACGGCTGCTTTGGGTGCGGCATCGAAAGGTTTGAGCTGCATCTGGTCGGCCACCATGCCGGCAAGAATCTCCTGCACGTGTTTGGAGTCCTTCAGATTTTTCTTGTGCAAGTAGGCTTCCATATTTTTAAGGATGATGCTTTCGACATCGCGCGGCTGGCCGATCTCGGCCAAAGATATGGCCGCGCCGGTGGAAATTTTCTCGATGGAAATGGTGCCGAAGCGCAGCAACGTGCCCAGAATCCCTTTGATCTCATAGCTCACTCCCTGCACATCGCTATAGAGAATGCGCGACGACTCGCGGTGGAACCAGCCGTGCCAATGCAAATCGATGACGCCCTGGTTGGTGATGATCCAGGCATCCAGATAATAATCGAAGAAGCTGCGCAGCCACCAAATGGCCGATGCTCCAAGCCAAATGAGCACCACCACCTGCGCCGCCGGTACGCGCATGAAAGGCAAGAGCAACAGAGATGCGAGTACCGAGAGACTGGGGAGTGCCAATTCTTTGGCTCCCATCAGCCAATGACGGTGCACAATCGCCGTCGCCACCTCTTCTTCTTCCAAATGCTTCCCGAAGAGCATCGAATCCAGCATGAAAGAGAGTGTACCCCAGCTTCCGGTCCGGGAAGAAATACCGACTTCCAAAGGCCGGCCTCAAGAAAAAGAAAAATTGCTCGACAGGAAAATATTTTTGAATCGTCAGTACTTTGCTCTTTGTTACTGCTTATAAGTTGAGAGTGGAAATTTCTCTCTCCTTCATCTCTTTATCACGCACTCAGCCTGTACAGACGCAGATCTCTCCCCTACCATTGCGTAGATGACTGCGGAAAAATCACGTCACGGATTCTGGTACCACCTGCTCGATGTTCTGCTGAATATCGTCGTGATCATTGCGATCGTCGCGGGCATTCGCACCTTCCTCGTATCGCCGTTCCAAGTGGAAGGCACCTCGATGGTGGATACGCTTGCCGATAAGGAATACATCATCATCAATAAATTATCCTATATCGTAGGAACGCCGCAGCGCGGTGATGTCGTGGTGTTCCATCCGCCCAGCGATCCGGACAAATACTACGTCAAGCGCGTCATCGGCCTGCCGGGCGATGAGGTGATCGTCCGCGATGGCTACGTGTTTCTGAAGAAATCCGGCGAACAGGAAGTGCGCAAGATGCCGGAAGATGCGTATCTGAACAGTCATAATGACGGCCATACATACCGTCACCCGCCCAGCAGCGGCGACATGAGTCAGATCGTCTACGATGTGCCCGTAGGCTCATACTTTGTCTTGGGAGACAACCGCCAGGGAAGCCTGGATTCGCGCAGCTTCATGACCGCCGATTCCAAGCCCGTGCCTTTCGTAGAACGCAGCGCCATCAAGGGCAAAGTGTGGTTTGTAGCCTTGCCGATCACGAAGATCCACACGATCGCGCAGCCCGTCTATGGGTTTTGAAAAGGCCATGGAAAAGACGGAAATGGCAGACAAGGACGAATGGAAGGCTTACATGTTCTCAATCCTTCTAAATCGTTTCGGCCCCGGACGGGCAAATTCTCTTGTCCCTCCGGCCGGATGCCGGTACTATAGAGACGAGCCCCACAGGGCTTTTTTCGAAAGGATTTCTCTTCCCCAGCTCCCATGAACGCTGCGATGCAATTCTTCAAAGATGCCTACCAGGAGCTGGAGCTTGTCCGCTGGCCCACGCGTCAGCAGGCCATCCGTCTTTCGGCCATCGTGCTCGCATTCACCGTGATTTGCTCGGTGTTCTTCGGCGTCATCGACTATCTGCTCAGCAGCGGCGTGCTGCTTCTCATCTCCAATACCATCTCCTAAGTATGGCAAAGCAGGACCCCCGGGCAGGCAGAAATTGGTATGTGCTCCACACGTATTCCGGCTATGAAGACAGCGTGAAGCAGGCGCTCGAGCAGCGCGTGGAATCGCTGGGCATGCAGGATTACATCTTCAGCGTGCAAGTGCCCAAAGAAAAACAATTGGTGTTCAAGAAGGGCGAACCGGTCGAGGAAGAGCGCAAGCTGTTCCCGGGTTATGTGTTGGTGGATATGATGGTGACCGATGACAGCTGGTATGTGGTGCGCAATACCCCCAACGTGACCGGCTTCGTGGGCTCGGGCAATATCCCCGTGCCCGTGACGCCCGAGGAATACGGCGTCATCGAGCGCAGAGTGGGCGAGCAGGAAGCGAAGTTCAAGAGCGACTTCCAGATCGGTGATCTGGTGATCATCATCGACGGCCCCTTCAAGAACTACGAAGGCAGCGTGGAAAGCGTGGATGTGAACAAAGGAAAGCTCAACGTACTCGTGCTCATCTTCGACCGCGAAACACCGGTGGAATTGGACTTCACGCAGGTGAAGAAGAAATAAGAAAACAGTGATGATTTCCGCCATCCATCTCCGCGTCACAGGCAAAGTGCAAGGAGTCTTTTTCCGCGCTAAGACCCGACAAATGGCGACAGAACTTGAGCTCACGGGCTGGGTGAAAAATACGGATGATGGTGCAGTGGGAATTCACGCCGAAGGTTCCAAAAAATCTTTGGAACAATTTGCTGCATGGTGCCACCACGGTCCTCCGGCCGCACGCGTTGAATCCGTAAAAATACAAAATGCGAAGCCGGGAGGATATTCGTCGTTTGAAATCACGTCTTGAGCTCCATGCTATCGAGCACCGCGATTGTTTCAGGTTTCGAGGTCATCATTTTGCGCATCATCGAAGGGAGCAGGATCGCGAGCCCGGTCGCCTGCACGATTTCGCCGGTGGTATAGCCGATGGCGAGCGCGTAGATGCCGAAGCGTCCCAGGAAAATCCATCCGACGATGATGGCGACGACTCCGCCCAGCACTCCCATGAACGCGGCGAAGAACGTATTTTTCATCGCGTAGAGAACGCGATATTGAATATGGGTGACGCTTTCGAAGGGAATGCTGATGGCGTAGATGCCCAACAGAATCGAGAAAGTGTGCAGATAGGGAGAAAGGTGAACCAGTCGCGCCTCGAAGGGAGAGAGAAAATACATCGCGACCCCTCCAAGCATCGTGAGGAGGAGTGTTGTAAAAATGCCAGAACGAAAGTAATAACGCAGCCGCTTGGCATCTCTTTTTACGACTGCTTGACTCATGCGCGAGTAAACCGCCTGAGCTACGGAGATACCCACGACACCGACGAGCACCGATTGAAAGTTTCTCGAATAATTATTCACGACTACAGCGCCTGTCCAAAGTCCTGATGCGAATCCGTTCAAATAGAGCAGTTGCAGTTGCAAAGCCCCCAGCGACAACACGCGCGGCAGCATCAAGCGGGCCATTTGGGGCAGATCGGGATGCCAAAGCGAGAAGCGGATTTTGCAGCCGTGCAGATGCACGGCAAGCATGCGCAAGATCACATAGATGATCGCGCCCAGGAGCGTGCCATACATGGGCGCAAAGGGCCCGACGTACCGCGTGAGATACAGGGTGCCGAAAACGGTGCCGAGCGAATAGAGAATCGGCGTGATGCCGTAGATCCAGTACCGCTCGACCGTCACCAAGTACTGGCCGTACGCATTGCCGAAGACGAAGAGAAAATTGGAGAGCAATGCCAGGCGTCCCAATTGGATATAGAGCTGCAGCGTGTCGCCCGTGAAATGGATATTGAAGAGAGGAGTCAGCAGCGGAAAAAAGACGGCCATCAGGAGCGCGACGATCCCGAAGAGAATCGCCGTCATGCCGATGGTGCCGCTGAGCACTTTCTGCACTTCTTTGTCATCACCTTTGGCTTTGTAATTCGCGAGAATGGGAACAAGCACGGTGCCCATCGCCGAGACGACGCAGGTCTGGAAAATGAGATCGCTCGGATTGAACGCGGCGATATAGGCATCCACCACGTTCAAATTCCCGGCGAACACGCGGGCGAGCACATTTTCGCGCAGTAATCCTGCGAGAGATGCGCCGAACTGCGTGACCGCGAGAATGGCGACGCCATTGATGAGCTGGCGGTGTTGGAGGAACCGCGGCAAACGCATGCCAATACCGTAGCGGAGGTTCATGAGCCTCCGCTATGCAAATCATAATCGGACCTTCTTTGCCTTCTCCCGTGTCCTTCTTTATTCTCCCTCCATAGAAGTCCCCACGCTCCCCTTTTCGGCCATGACGGATGAGGACGTCCGGCGGAATTTACGCGCGCATTCCATCGGGCTCACCGTGGAGGAAGCGCGCAAAGTGGAAACGATGCTCGGACGCCCGCCCACCGTCGTCGAGGCCGTCATCTGGGGTATCCAAGGCAGCGAACACTGCAGCTATAAATCCTCGCGCCGGTTTTTGAAAATGTTCACGACCTCCGGCACACATGTCATCCTGGGGCCGGGCGAAGACAGCGGCATCGTCGCCATTACGGACGGACCGCCGGGCAAGCGATGGGGCATCGTCGTGTCGCACGAATCGCACAACCATCCTTCGCAGATCGTGCCCTATGAAGGCGCGGCCACCGGAGTGGGCGGCACCGTGCGCGATGTCGTCTGCATGGGTGCGCGCGTCGTAGGCTGCATGGATTTGTTGCGCCTCGGGTCGCTCGAAAATCCCGAAGCTCGCGGCATCGCGCGCGAAGTGGTCCGCGGCATCGCGGGCTACGGCAATCCGCTGGGCATTCCCAATGTGGGCGGCGATACGGTCTTTGACAGCAGTTACGACGGCAATTGCCTGGTGAACGCCGTCGCCCTGGGCATCGTACGCGAAGACGAAATCATCCATAGCTTCGTGCCGGAGGAAGCGGCCGAAGAAGGCTACGACATCATTCTCATCGGCAAACCCACGGACCGCAGCGGCTTCGGCGGCGCGGCATTCGCCAGCATCTCCATGGAGGAGGAAAAGAAAGAGCAGAATACGGGCGCGGTGCAGGAGCCCAATCCGTTCTTGGAGCGCCATCTGCTCCTCTCCACCTACGCGCTTTTCGATTGGTTGGCGGCGGAAGGAAAACTCGACAAGGTGAGCTTCAAAGATCTGGGTGCCGGCGGTGTCGTGTGCGCCAGCGTGGAGCAGGTATCATCCCGCGGATTCGGCGCCGATGTCGATTTGGACGCCGTGCATGTTTCGCTGCCGGATCTGCCTCCCGAAGTGATCGCGTGCGCCGAAACGCAGGAACGTTTCTGCTGGATCTGCCATCCTGATCTGACGGCTTCTATCCTGAAGCACTATAACGAGACGTGGGATTTGCCGAGCGTGGCGGAGAATGCGCGGGCAAGCATGATCGGCACAGTGAATGGCAGCGGCATCTACCGCCTGCGTCATCATGGCGCGGTTGTCTGCGAAGCGACTTCGCAAGACATCACGAGCGGACTGTCGTATGCGCGGCCGACAATATTGCAAGAAGCGCTGCGAACGGAACCCGTGATCCATTGCCAAGGAAATTCTTTGCATCTGGAACATCAAGGCACGCGCTTCGAGACGACGATCGCCGATATGTTCCACGCGATGCTCCGTCATCCCAATCATGCGAGCAAGGCTGCGGTCATCCGCCATTACGACAAAACCGTGATCGGCAATTCATTCGTGGAAGCGGGCGAGGGCGACAGCGCGGTCCTCATGCCGCTGCGCGATCTGCAGAGCGCCGTCCCGGGCGGCTCGCATCCTGATTGGAATCTCTCGGCGGCGCAGGAAAGGATCGGCGTCGCCTTTGCGGGCGATGGCAATCCGCGCTACGGACGTATTTCCGCCTACTGGCAGGGCGTGAATGCCGCGGTGGAATCGATGTATAACGTCGCGGCCTCCGGCGCCACGCCACGCGCACTCACCGATTGTCTCAACTACGGCAATCCCGAAATCCCGCAGCAGCTGGCGGCGCTGGAAGAAGGAGTGCGGGGCATCAGCGACGCATCCAAAGCGATCCAATTCGAGGGAGAGTGCGTGCCCGTCATCTCCGGCAACGTGAGTCTCTATAATAGTTTGCCCGATGGCAGCGCCATCCCTCCTTCGGCCATCGTCTGTTGCATCGGCGTCATGCCGGATGCCGGCAAAGCGCTCGACATGCAGCTGCGCTCGCCGGATTCCGTGCTCATTTTGCTCGGTGAACGACGGGATGAATGCGGCGGCTCCGCATATTATGAAGTATTGGAAGCGATACTGAAGCTTCCCAAAGACGCGTTGCTGGGGGCTGCGGTACCGAAGCCGGATTTCGCATCCGTCACGAAGCAAATGCGATTGATCCTCAGTGCGGCGCAGAGCGGATTGCTGCGTTCCAGCCACGATATCAGTGAAGGCGGATTGCTCCTCGCGCTTTTCGAAATGACGGTCCGCCGCCGCAAATTGGGCGGAACGATCGGCATTGATATCGATCTTGAGGCGCTTAAGAGCACTCTTGCAACCGACAAAATACTTTTTTCACAAACGCCGGGTTATATCGTGGAAGTGGAGAAGAGCAAGCAAAAAGAACTCTTGGCTCAGGCGAAGCTCACTGGTGCGTCTGCAACGGTTATGGGGAAAACGACAACCGATTCCCTCTTGCGCATCGCACGGGGAGGAACGCTCGTCTTGCAAGAGCCGTTGGCGTCGCTGCATGCGGCATGGGAGAAGAGCTTGGACGAAGCATTACATTCTTGATAGCCATTCCGGCCATGTTTATGGCGGCGCACCATTGCAGTCTACGAATAGTTCGGCACACTGTGCGGCATGACATCCTCTCCTTTTTCACGCCTCCTTGTGTCCGGCGCGCTCGTTTCGCTTCTTCTTGCGTCTCTCCCCTCTCTTTCGGTCGCGGATGAACCAGATACCTCCATCCAAATCGATCAATCGAGCGAGATCGCGGCGCTCGGAAGCTGGACGCTGCAAGAGCCGCTGCAAGAAAAACTGACCGGCAAATCTGACTCTCAGGTATTCCATGGTCTTCCCGCCGGGCATTATACGGTCTTCGATGAGCCGCCCTCGGGCACGACTGCCGAGATTACGGTCACCAAAAACGGGCAATTGGATCAGACGGTGGAGTATCCGCAGGTTTCGTTCAACGTCGCAGCCGGCGATACCGTCGCACTGACGATCCGCTACAAGCTGACGAGCATGGGAAGAATAGGAGTGAATAGCGTTCCGCCCGGCATTCCTTTCCTCTTGAGCGGCCCCGCCGGTTTGACGGAAAAAGGCATCACGCCCAGCAGCTTTGACCGGATGCCCGTGGGAAATTACAGCGTGCAGTATGCACCGGACGGATGTCCCGCTCCTCCGGCAAAGTCGGGAATTTTACAGAATAATGTCAACGTGTATTTCTCGATTGTCATCGAATGTTCTTCTCTCAAAACGTCGCCTGTCGATTCGCAAACGGATGCGAATGTGTCGACGGATATCAATGGGAAACCCGTCAGCTTCGTGGATGTTTCGGCGGACGCATGGTACGCGCCCTATGTGGGAGCCGTTGCGCGCGGCGGTATCCTGAGCGGTTACCGCAATGAACAAGGCCAGATCACGGGCTTTTTCGGGCCGGATACTCAGATCACGGTGGCGGAGCTGTCGAAAGTGGCTCACCAATTGGCGGGGATCGATGTGAATACCGAGACCATGGCGCCGCATAATTCGCAGGCCGTGGGAAAATGGTTCACGCGCTATGAAGCGTCGGCAGAAGATTTGGGATGGGTGCTCTACCAAAATGACCATGCCGATCTATACCGGGCGGCGACGCGGGGCGAAGTGCTTATCACGCTGCTCCAGGCCCTGGATATCCCGCTTCAGTGGCAGACGGGAACGGCGTTCAAAGACGTGCTGCGGACGACTCCCTATGCCGCCGCCATCGAAACGGCATATGGACAAGGGCTCATCGCCGGGACGACCGATGGAGACGGGAAAGCCACCGGCTTCTTTCACCCGAGCGCCTCCATGAACCGTGCCGAGATGGCGAAGCTGATCATCGCGGTGCAAGGAAAGATGAAGAAAAGCCAATCATCGAGCAGCATGTAAAAAAGAGAAATGCTCTCTTGGATTTCTTGGGCGCACTCATTGCTGCGTCAGCGTTGCGGCAAGAGCAGTGATATCTCCCGCGCCCATGCACACCACAAGATCGGACGACTGCGAAAGAGACGGCAAATTTTTACGAATATCTTCCAGCGATCCGCCATCGATGGTCCGTACATTGCTTGCCTTTTGAATATCGGACACGAATTTCTTCATCTTCACTTTCTGCGTCTCGATATCGCTGCGCGCTTCATAGACGGATGACACGATCAAGAGATCCGCCTCCCGGAACGCATCGAGAAAATCTTCGTAGAGTTTGATCGTGCGGTCATGCGTGTGCGGCTGGAAAATGCAGACAAGCCTGCGATCAGGATACGCAGATTTCAGCGCAGCCAGCGTCGCGCGGATTTCCACCGGATGATGTGCGTAGTCGTCGATGACGATCGCTGCGTTCCCCATGGTTCCCTTGCGTTCCATCCGCCGCCAGCTGCCCGCGTATCCCGCAACGGCAGCTTGCGCTTTGGTTGGTTCGATCCCCAGCACTGAAGCGAGACCCAGGACCAGCTGTGCGTTCTGCCGCATATGAAGACCGGGTGTATGCAACGTAACGAAAGGAAACGTGTCGGCATTCAGCGTCGAGCGATTGGCGGCAACGCAAACCGCTTGGCAGTTTTGATCTGTTTGATGCGTGATGAGCGTGCCGTCCTCCGGCAATTTTTTCGCGAAATCGATGAACGCGCTGCGGTAATCCTCCGGCGACTCATAATAATCGAAATGATCGCCGTCACAATTGGTGAGAAGAATGTCGTGCGGCGTGTATGCGGCGAACGAGCGGCGATACTCGCAGGCTTCCAGCAAAAAAATATCACTCTTGCCCGCGCGCCAGTTGCGGCCGTCGAGCTCATGCAATTTGGTACCGACGACGATCGTCGGATCGAATCCGCATTCCAGCAGAAGCCGCGCCGCCATTCCCGTGGTCGATGATTTGCCATGCGTGCCGCAGACGGCGATCACGCGATGATTCTTGGAGAGTTCCCCCAATGCCTGCGGATAGGATTGTTGCTCAATCCCCCGTTTCGCAGCCTCCAAACGCTGCGGCGCATCGGCCGGAATGGCTTCGGAGTACACGAGCAGATCGCATGCGGCCGGTATTTGCGTTGCGCTCTGATCGGTGCTGAAACCGATGCCCTGTTTTTCGAGCTCATCGGTCAGTGCGCTTTTGGTCCGATCCGTTCCCGAGACCGTATGTCCGGCACTTCGTCGCAGCGACGCATAAGCACTGAGCCCGATCCCGCCGATGCCGGAGCAGAAGATATGCATGCGATCATTCTAACGCAAATGCAAAAGAAAAGATGCCGCGACGCATGAAAATGGACAAAGCAGGACGGACAAGCGACAATGAACGCCGCAGTCCCCGAGACATTCTCGTCCGTCGTTCACCGTCTATTTTCTGTGCCGTACCGCAGTCTCGAGCCCGTCAGTAAGCAGCTCACGATCATCGTGGGTCTCACGGTCGTGGGATTCATGACCTTCGGTTTGGCGCTGTCGTTTTACCGAAACGTCCTCTTCGACGAGACGCTGAAAAATATCGGCGAGCAAAATGACAAGCTGCAGGCGGGTATCAATACAAACCAGGGCGATCTGGATTACTACCGGTCGGCCCAATACAAAGATAAGTACGCCAAAGAAAATCTGGGAAAGATCAACCCGGGAGAAAAAATTCTCATCATCACCCAGGATCCCCGGTCGCCGAACTTGAATGCGGATACCGGCATGACGCCTCAAGAGGAAAAGCAGGCGGTGTACGAAGAACATCTGCGCGAAATGCCCGTCTATCTCCACTGGCAGCTCTATCTCTTCGACCGTGAAAAGCTGGACCAGATTAAGCAGGGACTGTGAGACGGGGAAAGTTGCCCGGCTTCGCGGGGAAAGTGCTTCGAACGCGTTCTTATTTTATATAGTGAAAATCGGGCGATACCGCTCGCCGAGGCATCCGGTCTTATGGTGACTGATTGGCCATCTCGGCGTGGTCCGCAGAGATGAAGCCGGATGGTTGCGGGGGGAGGATTTGAACCTCCGACCTCGAGGTTATGAGCCTCGCGAGCTACCGGGCTGCTCCACCCCGCGTCGGTAGGGGCAGTGTGCAGGACAAATCTTCCACTTGCAAGCGGACAAAAAATCCGTAAAATTCTTCCACTATGGCTCATAAAAAGGCGGGTGGATCTACCCAAAACGGCAGAGATAGCGTTGCGAAACGCCGCGGCGTGAAGCGCTTTGGCGGTCAAACAGTCAATGCGGGCGAAATCCTGATCCGTCAGAAGGGCTATTGGTTTTTCCCGGGCAAGAACACGAGCGTGGGGAAAGACTGGACCATCCATGCCGATATCGCCGGAGTCGTCCGCTTCTCCCAGCGCCGCCGCACGAAGTTCAACGGCAATAAGGACCGTTGCACCGTCGTGCATGTGGAGCCCGTGAGCGCCAAGTAAGAAAAGAGCTGCATCCTCGGATGATGCACTTTTTTTGCATTGTCGACTTTCGAGTATGAATCTATTACCATGCTGGCATGACAGAGTTTGGTCCAGAGAATGGCGCGCCCGACGAGGGAGCGACCGGCGCTCCCGAGCAATTAAGCGAGCAGGCGAAGAAGCGATTCGCCGCAGCGGGCGCTGCGATGGCTGCTATTCGCAAGGAAGAGAAGCGCAGCAAGAAACGCGACGACCGCGTGGCGCGGACCATCATCCAGTTTTTACAAAACGAACGGTACACGCATCTTTTTGTCCTTATCTCGCGACTGGTGGCGCGCGATTGTCCTTCCGTTTTTATTCTGGCGATCTTGTCGCTCATCAATGATGAATGCTTGTCGGTCGTGCAAGAATATTTGCAGGAGATGGGCCAGAAATCTTCGAAAGAGACCGTGGAAGAAAACATGCAGGTGATGACGGCCGGCGGCCTGGATGCATCCTCGAACGCATTGCTCATCGAATGGATCACGCGCATGCAGATGGTGATGTCGTTGGAGGCGCAGCCGATCCTGCTGAAGCTGATGATCGATGAAAAAAATATCGATGGGACCGTTCTGCAGCTCACTACTTTTGTACTGCAGGAGTTCTTTCGCTCCAAAACAGGAGGCGTCAAAGAAATTCCCTTCGAAAGCCTGCACGGTCTCTCCGCGGGCATTCTGCAAACAGTCTTCGAGCCGTTTCTGGATGCCATCGATAAGAACCTGCTGCAGAAGCCGACACAGAAGGAAGACGAATAACTATGAATGCGAAAGTAGAAAATCTTGAAGCGGTGTTTGAGTATGCCCGTCGATTTCCGCGTAGAGGCGCAAGCGGTCAACTGTCATCTCGAATGACGGCTCTCTAGGCAATTTCACTATTTTCTTCTTTGCCACAGCGAAGCGCTGCGCTGCGGATGACTGATGAGTGCAAGCGTGATG
>DAISLF010000019.1:0-11495 GCA_036820585.1 Candidatus Peribacteria bacterium
GGACACTGGAAGCATGCAACGGCAAAACAATCGTCTGCACGCCGCACCGCGGAGAACTGGAGCGCATGCATTTCTCGCCGGAAGAAATAGATGCCGTTGCTTTGCGCTATCATGTGACGATCCACGGCAAAGGCCGCACCGATCATATCGCCGCCGCAGATGGATCGCTGCACACGGTGGCGGGTGGCAACGCGGGGCTGACGGTGGGCGGCACGGGCGACGCCCTCGCGGGTCTCATCGCCGGCTTGATGGCCCAAGGTCTGGAGCCCAAAGACGCTTGTGCCATGGCGAGCCGCACTCTCAAACGAGCGGGCACGCTGCTTTACGAGACGTACGGCTATGCGTATACAGCCAAGCAGGTGATTGGATGTATGGCGGGATTGCTGCGAGAGATGCAAATATGAAAGCGTAGAAGCCGATGAAACCAAGGAGGCAGTAATCGTCGGCATCCTTGGTTCTCTTTGATTCTTTCAAAGAATACCCCCTCGAATTGACTGTCTGACAAGATCATACGGCCATCTCCTGCGCTACACTTTGCCCATGATTCGCCCCAAACGCCGAGCGGGTTCTTCCCGATGGCTCGGATTCCTCGGTGCCGTGTTCCTCGGCATGCTTGTGATGGCGTTGGTGCCCCATGGCCGACTGCAATTGCCTTCATCTATCCTGAGCGGACACGCGGACAATAGAGCGAGTACGCATGCGATACCGCTCATCCAAAATATTCATGACATCGACACGCGTCATTGGAGTGTGTTTCACAATGTAAAAGGCGAGTACGAGCTGCGGTATCCCGATACATACGGCCTGGCACGCCAGACCGATGGCAGCATCGTATTGCAGCCCTACGAACCGCTCGGCAGCGATGCAGCCGTCACCATCCGCATCGAGAACATTACCAGCACGCCGCAAAAAGAAGTGCTGCCTTCCATGGAACTGGCAGGATGGAAAATGATGGAGCGCCAGCTCTACGCCCTCTCGTCGCCGCTCTTCAGCGACAACGGCAAGCAATTCTGGTCGGAGTATCTCTTCTTCCACGATTTTCCGCTGAAGGGGAGCACGGCCACCCTTGCGATGGTGCGCGCCACCATCCATATCGGCGCGCGGAACGCCGAATTTCAAGCCATCCATTCCTCGGGGCTCGACCCGGAAACGGTCCTCAATACGCCCGAGCAAATTCTCGCGACGTTTCACTTTGTCTCGCAAAACAAATCGATCGATGGATAGAAACCCGCCGGGACTTCTGCAACACTCTTCGCATGCTCGCTTCTCCCTTCGGGCTCTTTCGGCCATTGGAACAGCATCTTCGTCTGGCCCTCTTCACGAAAGACGATGACATCCGTAGCGATGCGGACGCCGCAAGCATCCTCGGCGCGACAGAGGCGGCGGGCCTGCATCAAGTGCACGGCACACGCACGATGAGAGTGGATGGCCCGCTCCCAAGAACAGAAGAAGCTGACGGCATGGTCACCTCTGCTCCCGGGCTCGCGCTCTGCATCCGCTGGGCCGATTGCCAGAACTTCATCGTCTATGCGCCACAGCGAAATGTTGCGGGTGTTCTGCATGCGGGCTGGCGCGGCCTCCAGGCAGGCGCGATTCCGGCATTCTTCCACACACTCGAACGCGAGTGGGGAATCCTGCCTGCAGATACAATCGTAGGCGCGGGACCCTCGCTCTGCCAGCGTTGCAGTACGTTCTCCCGCCCGGCGGAAGAACTGCCATCGCTCTATCCGCGCTTTTTTGACGCAAACCATGCAGATCTCCAAGGCGCGGCAACGGACCAGCTTCTGGCGCTCGGCGTGGAAGCACGCAACATCGAACGTCATCCGGACTGCACCTGCTGCGATCCGGAAACATACTGGACCTCTCGCGGCGGGCATCGGGAGGAAGTGCAAGCGGGACGGACGAATATGCTGGCGGTTGTTCTTCTGTGAAGTGAGAAAAGTGAGATAGGTGAGAAAAGAAAGAAAAGTCGAAATCATAATCCTTCCTCACCTTTCTAGCCTTTCTCACTTTTCACGCCAATCTTTGGACAACATTTCCACCCGCTGCTACCTTCCCCGCAGACTCGACGGCATGTTAGGACACGTACGTTTCTTCTCTAACAACTCGCTTTGGGAGGCTTAATCACTCCGGACCGTGGTCTGGGGTTGCGGTCACCCACCTGGGCATCCAGGGACAAGCGTTTGTGTCCGACGGTCGTTGGGCATGTCTGCGTTTCTTGGGAGAACTTGCGGCTTACCCTTGAAAAACCAGAGTCTTCGGGCATTTTGAATTTTCCTGCCAAGGAGTGCCGGGTAGGCTACAAACATGAGGAATAAAAAATCACAGCAGGAAGCATTCGATGCGCTACTGGCACACTATGCGGTTCCCATCGATGGCACTTTGGGCCGGCCCGCGGCCGAACCATCCGATCCGCGACGCTTTGGCTTCCAGCGCGACCGCGGGCGCATCATCCACTCGCAAGCTTTTCGAAGGCTCCTCGGGAAGACGCAAGTCTTCGTCGCAGGCGAAGGCGACCACTTCCGCACGCGGCTCACGCACACCATGGAAGTCACACAGCTGAGCCGCGACATCGCCCGAACCCTCAGCCTCAACGAAGACCTCAGCGAATGCATCGCTCTCGCGCATGACCTGGGCCATCCGCCCTTCGGGCACATGGGCGAGGCGGCGCTGGATGCATGGATGAAGCGGCACGGCATGCGTTTCGAGCACAATGCGCAATCCTTGCGGATCGTCGAAATGCTCGAGCGCCATTCGCCGCAGGCGGCAGGGCTAAATCTCAATCAAGAGGTATTGGAAGGGCTCCAGAAACATCAGCTGCAGCATCGCCCGCACGGCCGCGCCCTCTCGCTGGAAGCGCAAGCCGTGAACCTGGCAGATGAGATCGCTTACCTCGCTCATGACTGCGAAGATGGGCTGCGGGCAGGGCTCTTCTCGGTGGAAGATCTCGCCGGACTTTCATTGCCTGCTCTGGCCATGCGCCGCGCCTTCGCCCGGCAGACGTCGATGCGCGGCGGCATCATCGATCTGCTTGTGTCTGATCTCTACGAACAAGCGCAGAAGCAATTCCGGGAAGAACGCATCCGCACGCTGGAAGACGTATACGATGCGCGGGAGCCGATTTTGTTGTTTTCGCAAAGTGTTCAGCCCCAGATCCAGGAACTGCGCGTTTTCCTGCGAGAAAATATGTACATGCATCCGCGCGTGCTGGAAGCGAGCGAAAAAGGCCAGCGGATTATTCTGGTGCTCTGCAACGTACTGCTGGAAAAACCAACCGACAAAATTCTCGCGCTCCAAGAGCAAACCCGCTGCGCCCTGCCGGAAGCAGTGAAAGATTATGTAGCGGGCATGACGGATGCATATGCATGGGAACAGGCGACAGAAAAGAGACTGTTATAAGTTTTCGAATCGCAGAAGAATCTAAAATCCGACTGTTTGGATATCACCTATTTTCTAGAGTCTTGCTCCCATTTATTCATGGCTATATACTCAAGTGGATGCAGCAAAGAGAAAGAGCTATTCTGATCGGCGGAGGCGTGGGGTTGGCGTATTTTCTTCTTACATTCATCTTAGTGTTTGCCCTATCCGGGTTTGCTTTCAACCTCGGCATGCTCTTCCTTCTGCCCTTCAATGGATTCGCAATAGCAATGGGAGATTTTCTGGCAAGTGCTCAAGCAAAAATTTTCGGCGTCAGCTTTGGCGCGTATGGCACGATTTCTTATGAAGTGCCTCTGGCGAATATAATCATAGGTGCTGTTTCGGGCTGGATATTCAGCTTCAAGAGAGATGTATCTCGAAAAAAATTTATAGCTCTATTGGTCTTAACGCAGTTTTTGGCAGGATTGCTCTATTTTGTGATTTTTTTGCGCTTTCAATGAGCATCGCTTCTAATTCCAAGATTCACTTTTTCACCGAATCGTTCTCCAAAAAAAAGATACCGAATGATCGAACATTCGGATTTTGGACCATTGACGATTATTTGGTTCTTGTTTCTTCAGTACAATTCGTCATAACAAAATATCAATGAAAAATCATTCTCCACTCTCTCTTTATTTTCCACCACTCTGCAGTTCATCTTGAGACAAATATTTCAGCGGATCGATGGCGGAACCGTTGGCATGGAGCGCAAAGTGCAAGTGCGGTCCGGTGGAGAAGCCTGCGCCCGGCGAGCCCGGAAGACCGCCCGAGAGGCCGAGGGTATCGCCCGCGTACACATGGTCGCCTTTCTTCACGAGCAGCTTGGAAAGATGCCCGTAGAGCGTGGAGTACCCGCCCGGATGCTCGATCGTGATGTAGTTGAAGCCGAGGCCGTGATCCACCACATCGACGATCACTCCGCCCGCGGCTGCCTTTACGCTCGTGCCTTGGGGGGTCGGGATATCGATGGCATAGTGCTTCATCTTGAAGAGCGATTCGTAGTCTTTGTCCAAGAAGTACGCGGAGATCCCCTGGAGCGGGGTGACCGGCCACTCCAGCGCCACATGGATCGGCTTGTCGCTCGCGGGAGCAAGGGCCGTCGCTCTGCCTTCGGCTTCCCACATCTCATTGAAAGACGTCAGCAGGAATTGCTCCGCCTTCTTTTGATCGAGAACGAGTGCCGTGAAGAGCGCGGTGCTCTGGCGGAATTGCTCCTCCAGCGCGGGATCGATCGTGGTTCCCAATGCCTGGCGTTGCTTACTCAGCACCTCCAATTGGGAACGCAAGATATCTTCTTTGGATTGCAGCAGCAGACTCTCCTCACGCGCTTGCTGCGCATGCATCTCAGCTTCCGTCAGACCCGGCGCCGTCGCAGCGTCGGGCACGGAAACCGGTGCATTCGCCGGCTGCAATGCAGCACCGGTGGCGACGGAATCGAGCGGGACTTGCTGCGTTCCCTTGTGGATGTCTGTCGATTGCGCCATTGCCGCGAGGGGCGGCTGTGTTTTGCCGGCCGGAGATTGCGACCATACGATTCCCCAGCCCGACAAGGCAGCCACGAGGAGCAAAGCAATGCCGGGACGCGGGATTTCGATATCAATATGCATTCCCCTCATTATAGCAAAAAATCTGCGTTTCTTCCAGGCGGCATTTCTTATGAAACTTGACACAGTGGCTGCAAAAATGGGCTTCCTGCGATTGCCGTAAGAAGGGCAACGGACTACCGTCATCCATAGTGTCAATGAATACCCCGCCCGCCCCGATCATCGCCATTTATTTCACAGATCCGCTCGCGGAGGATTATCCGTTTACCGAAGAAGAATACCGCGAGGCCTATCATATTTTGGCGGGATTGCTCGCAGAGCGCGGCGTACGGGTCGCCATCGTGCGTGCGCAGGAAAGCTATCTGGGCGGCATGCGATTCAGCCACGGATGGCTCTACGATGGCGCGACATTTCGCGAAACAAAAGAACACGTCGAGGCGGATTGGATTTTCAACCGCGGAAGATTCCGCCCCGATCCGGGCGTCGGGATGATCAATGCTATCGCGCTGAATGATTTCTGCGATGATAAATCGCAAGCCTATGCGCGATTTTCGGCCATCAGTCCCCTCAGCGTGACCGTGGAGAACGCACAGGAACTGACGCAAGCATTGGCACACATCCCATCGGAACTCATCGTGAGCAAACCACTCGATGGCCTGGGCGGAGAGGGGATCATCATCGGCACGCGCAGCGAAACGACGAAGAGAATCACAAGCTTTCCCTTCATCGTGCAGGAATTCATCGATACGAGCGCCGGCATTCCTGGCATTTGCCGCGGCATGCATGATTTCCGCATGGTCTCCATCGACGGCGAGATCGTCAGCGTCTTCATTCGTGAACCCTGTGAAGGCTCCTACTTGGCAAACGTATCGAAAGGCGCATCTATTTTCGAATTGCCCGTCGCGCGCATTCCGGCAGGGGCGCGGGACTTGTTCGAGACGGTAGACCGGCATCTGCGGCACTACGCGCACCGGATCTATTCGGTGGACGTGGCCCGCGGCAAGGATGGCCGCTGGACGCTCATCGAGCTCAATGCGCAGCCGGGCCTCTCTTCCTATGACTACAACGGGAAAAACGATCCCGACGGCAAAGGAGAAGGATCAAAGCGTTACTTCCAGGGCATTGCGAATATGCTTGCCGCCTCGGTATGAAAACGATCGCCGTCCGCGTATCGGGAGCATTGTCCGAGCACCAACTCTTGGACGATGCGTCCTACGTAGAAAGTTACGAAGATTTGGGGAGAGAATTGGAGCGCAGAGGGGCGCGCCTGTATCTCGTCAAAGAAAACACCTTCTACCGGGGCGGCAATGCATTTGACCGCGGATGGGTCTTTGGGGACGGCCGCTTCCATTTCACCCAAGAACCATTCGAGGCGGATCTGATTTTCAATAAAGACAGCGCCTTCGAGCCGCGCGACGGGGCACGCATGATCAACCGCAAAGATTTCGATATTTTTTGTAATAATAAATGGTCGGTCTATAGCCTTTTCCCCTCTCTCTTCCCCCAGACCATACGACTCTCATCCAAAGAAGAAGCGGCGGCGGCTTTGCAAAAGCTGCAAGGCGACTATGCCGTCATCAAGCCGTTGGCATCCTACGGAGGAGAGGGCGTTTTCATCGGCGCGCGCCAAGAAGTATTGCATCACCTGACGCACTTTCCCTATCTCGCCCAGGAATTCATCGATTCCTCCAAAGGCATTCCGGGCGTCACGGATACATTGCACGATTTCCGCTTGATCATCATCAACGGCAACGTGATCCATACGTTCATCCGCACGCCGCGCACTGAAACCTTCGTCGCGAACGTCGCCCGGGGCGGGATCCTGATGCCCGTCCCCAAACGCATGCGGCCGCCGGAGGCACTGGCGCTCGTAGAACCCATCGATGCACAGCTCGCACAGTATGGTCCGCGCATGTATTCCATCGATTGCGCGCGTCATGCGGATGGCCGCTGGCTGCTCCTGGAGCTCAATGCGCCGCCGGGCCAGCAATCAAGGCGGGAATGCGGCGATGAAGCCGGTGAGTATTTCGACGCTCTCTGCGGCTTGCTCCTAGAGAATGCCTGAAGCCACTCAACGCAGCAGCGTCTCAGGATCAATCCACGATGACGAGTCTGCAGCCTTCTGCGCGTACCCTCGCAGCTCTACTGCCGTGCCTCGATGCACGGAAAAATGCAGATGTTTGCGCTCACCGTCCGTCTCGTGCGTCGCACCTTGGCCCAGTACGCCGATAGGGTCGCCCGCCACGATGGCAGCCCCCGCTTTCTTCGCGATACTCGACAGCCGCAGATGACCATAGAGCACCGTGACAGGTTGGGTGTCCACGACGCAACGTTGCGCCAGCACGCCGCCGTAGCCGCTCACCCATCTGGCCAGCAGCACCGCGCCATCGCACGCGGCGCTCACGGGAATATCGATGAATGCCTCCGCAGGCGTCGTCTCAAAATCGATCCCGGTGTGATACCCGGTAAACCGCTCCGGGCTCACAGGCGAATGCCCGGGCGATACGTGCGTGCCAAATATCTTCTTTGTCACGCGGGTGAGCCCGCCCGCGATCGGCGACCGGAAAGAATGATTGTCCTGCTGCACAGTTTGATGTGCACGAGATGAAACGGCCGTCTGACGGGATGCTTGCGCCCCTTGCGTGATTGCCTGCCGATCGATACTGCACCCGGTCGTCAGAAAAATACCGAGGACCAGGATGAACACGCGATGCGAAATCATGCTCTCAGGCATACACCGATTGACCGGCCTTCTCCAGGCATTGGGAAACTTTCTCTGTCTTCTGAACGGAGCTTTTGACCGCTAGACTCTTCATGATGGTATCCGAAAATTTTCTCCGCCATATGCCGCGATGGATCGTGCTGCTCGGGATCGGATCGCTCTTCGTGCTCTTGGCTTTTCTGGCGTTCGGGCACTCGCTCTGGCAAGGCTATTCACCTATCGATGATTCCTATCTGATCGAGCAGAATCTGGCCGTCCGAGGACCGACATTGGATCATCTCAAAACAGTCTTCACCAGCTACGATCCCGAGCTCTACATCCCGCTCACATTCGTCAGTTATCAGCTTGATTATCTGCTGAGCGGACTCGATCCCGCCGTCTATCACCTCACGAATATTTTGCTGCAGGCGGCCAACGGCATGCTGATCGCCTGGCTGCTCTTTCTACTGAGCAAGAAAAAATGGCTCGCCGTCGCGGCGGGTCTGCTTTTCACCGTACACCCGTTGCACACCGAGGCAGTCGTATGGCTGGCGGGGCGCAAAGATCTGCTCGCTACTTTCTTCTTCTTGCTCGCGTACATCTTCTATTTGCGTTACCGGTCGCGGAAAAAAATATCGTATGCGCAGAGCATTCTTTTTTTCTTCCTCGCGCTTCTCTCCAAAGCGCTCGCCATCACGTTGCCGGCGGTCCTGCTTCTTTCCGATCTTTTGATCGAACGCAGACGCTGGAGTTGGCAGCTGTTTCTCGACAAAATCCCGTACGCCGTTCTCTCGGCCGTCTTCATAGTGATCGCAGCCGCGGGCAAGCAGCGTATTCTTTCTTCCAGCACGCCGCTGCAAACGATCCTCATGTCCTGCAAGAGCACGATCTTCTATCTGGAGAAGATTCTGTTGCCGGTTCGTCTGAGCGTTTTCTATCCGTTCTACGGAAGCGTTTCGCTCTCGTCGCCCGCGTTCTACCTGCCAGCCATCGGCGTCGCGATCTTGATCGCGCTGGCGCTCTATTATTGGGGAAAAAATTCCGCGATTTCCTTCGGCATTTTCTTTTTTCTGGTGACGCTCACGCCGACATTCCTGAACTTCCACAAAGGTGAAGAAATGTATTTCGCAGTCGATCGTTACGCGTATCTGCCCTCCATTGGCATTCTCTTCCTTCTGGTCTGTTGCGTGATCGCTCTCTGGGAACACGTGCAAACCGCATCATTGCGACAAGCGGGCTGGATCACGTTTGTCTGCATTCTGGGGCTCTTCTGCGTCCTCTCCATCCGTCAGACGCAAGTGTGGGATTCGCCGGTGAGCTTGGAATCCCATGCGCTGGCGTTGTATCCGCAGTCCGTTTCCGCACGTGTGGATTTGGCATCGTATTTGCGCGACGGCGGGCAGTACCAGCAAGCCTTCGATCTGCTCAAAGCGGGACTGACGTACGGCGACAACATAGGCCTGCGCCTGGGCGCGGGCTACGTCTACGCGCGGGTGGATGACATCCCGAGTGCCATCGAACAATTCCAAAAAGCCATGACGCTGTCGCCGCAGAACCCGGAGCCGCACTTCGCGCTCGGATCGCTCGACGAACAGACAGGACATCCAGACGAAGCCGAACAGGAATACCAGACGGCTCTCCGGATGGATCCGTCCTATGTGATCGCGCGCACCAAGCTCGCGGCGATGCTCGTCAAACAAGGAAAAACGGATGAGGCGCGACAACAATTGACCACCGCACTGCAGTGGAATCCCAACTCCGCCGAGGCGCATACCCAGATGGCGGCGCTGCTGGATCTGCAGAAGAAAACGGCGAAAGCGTATGCGCATCTGCAAATGGTCTATGCGCTCAAGCCGGATGACGTCGCCCTGTTACTCTCGCTCGCCGAACATGCGGCGGCACTGGGGAAAAAGATAGATGCTATCAAGTATGCGGATGAAGTACTGCAGATCGATGCGCAGAATGTGAAAGCGAAAGAGTTGCTCCAAAGATTGGAATAACCCGTGAGTAAAGACGGCGAAAATCCGGTTTCACTCGGCTACCTACTCACCCGTAAGCCTCGTATCCAGGGGAATACCTTTTCGCTTGCGTGCAAAGAAGACGCGCCCTAAAAACCATGCAGATAGATATCCACCTTGTTCGAAAAAAAGGCGAACGGCCAGGAAAAAACGATTGTCATCCCCATGCTGGCCGCGCCGAGAAGGGGAAATGCGAGGATGGAAGGAAGATGTAGCCGCGCGATGGCGAATTGCGTGATGAAGTATTGCCACGAGTCCCACGCTTTCGATGATGAATCCGAATGCTTCGCGACATCGACAATCTGTTTTTGCGGCCAGATAGCGCGTATATATAGAGATTATTTTCGATGCGAATTTTATTGTGATGGATGGAATTTATCTATAACATCAACTCAATCTCCCCCCATGCTAGTATGCGTTTGTTCACACGTCCCCTGTTTTTTCCCGTTGCGTCAATCGTATTCATCACGTCGATACTCGCCGTATCGGGACTTGCGCAAGCTCGGGAAAATGACGCATCACCTGTCGGCTCTTCGGTGAACGAAGATGCGTCTGTGAACGCTCGGAACAATCACGCATCATCCGGCATTTCATCCGCAGGCGAAGATATATCCGTACGGAGGTCGACGGACTCTTCCTCCGGCGCGGACTGTCCGTCCCCAAACGAGCGTGCCGCCGATGTTCGGGACTGCACAATGCAACACGCGCTGTCCACCCTTATCATGGCAGAAGGTTGCTTGAAGGTGAAGTGCGCGAACCACGAAGGAGGCGACCTGTCGGAACACTCGGCGGCGTCCGAAGGCGTATCAGGACAGTCGACGAGTGACGCCGAGCTCTGCAGCCGTTTGCAGAACATGCTGCAAACCATCGACATAGGCGCCGAGGCGAAACTGCGACTCGGGCAGATTTGTCAGAATCCGCAGCAAAGCAATGAAAATGAGCAGGATATGTGCCGGAACATCCGTGATGCCATAGAGCAAACGGGGACAGGCTCCGTTGACAAGAGTGTCTACTACCAGACCTGCTTCCCGCACAATAATTACCGTGCAGAAGGGGAAGGATGCCACGCGCTGCGAGGCGAGATTGTCACGCATCTCAACACCGACGCGACCCATGCCTCAGGATCGACGACACTCGATATGCGGTTCAAGCAAGAGTGTCAGGATACGGAAGATGCCCCTCCGCCCGCAGGCTTCCATGACGCAGTGCTCAGCGGCGCCATACTTTCCATTATCAGCAATCCGTTCCCCGATACGAATCTGAAGGTCACAAGCGGCGAGGCCGCGCTCGAACTGTATCGTCGCAACGTCATCGGCGGATTTCCGGACGGGGAATTCAAGGGAGACAATCCTGTGAACCGGGCGGAAGCGGCGAAGTTTATCTTGCTTGCTTGTGCACGTGATACCAGCGGATCGGGTTCCATCCATCTGAGTGATATCTCGGATCACGCGTGGTACACCCCGTTCGTGAAGGCGGCTGCCGACCAGGGCATCATCGCAGGCTATCCCGACGGCACATTCCGTCCTGCAAACACGGTCAACCGCGCTGAATTTCTGAAGATGCTCGCGCTGGGTTGCGATATCGGGCTCAATCTTCCCTATCACTTTACGGACGTCTCGTCCTCCGATTGGTTCGCCCCGTATGCCGGAGCGGCAGCAACCTATGATCTCTACCTGGACGGCGGTACCGGCGACCTTCATCCCGGCGACCTGCAAACCCGCAATGAGACGGCGGTCGCCATTTATCAGTACCTGAAGAACAGACCGGTCACGGGATCTGCCGCACAGGGAAGCAGCACTTCTTCCGGCCACTGAC